>DATGSA010000243.1:0-6495 GCA_035303085.1 Flavobacteriaceae bacterium | reverse complement strand
GCTTACGTCCTATGAAGAAACGGTGCCGTTTGACGGAAATGAGGAACTCCACCGAAAAATTATTGCTGCGCTGAGCAATTGTACCATTTTGGACCCTGCTTGCGGCTCCGGGGCGTTCCCGATGGGAATCCTGCAGAAAATGGTACATATCCTTCAAAAGCTGGACCCGGAAAACAAAGTTTGGAAAGAAATTCAGGAAGAGAAAGCTAAAGAAGAGGCTGGACGGGCCATATCTGAAATAGAGGACAAAAAAGAACGTGCACAGCGGTTACAGGAAATTAACGAAGCATTTGATGAGCGTATAAACGCCCCCGATTACGCCCGCAAGCTGTTCCTGGTTGAAAATTGCATCTACGGAGTGGATATACAGCCGGTGGCTACTCAAATCTCCAAGCTTCGGTTCTTCATCTCTTTGGTGGTGGAACAGAAAGTGGGTCAAGACAAAAGCGATAATTTTGGCGTTCGTCCGCTGCCCAACCTGGAGACCAAGTTTGTGACGGCCAATACGCTAATTGATATAAAAGAGAACAGCAACCAAACCAGCTTATACGAAACGGAGAAGATCAAAAAGTTGGAAGCGGAACTGAAGCAGGTGCGCAGCAAACTGTTCAGTGCCCGTACCACAGATACCAAATATAAATACCGGCAGGAAGATGAGCGTTTGCGGAATGAAATTGCCGAAGAATTGAAACAGACCGGCTGGCCCAATGATGCAGCGGATAAATTGGCAGGATGGGATCCTTATGATCAGAATGCGTCTTCCCCGTTTTTTAACCCAGAGTGGATGTTTGATATTTCTGATGGGTTTGATGTGGTAATTGGTAATCCACCATATCTTAGTATTAAGGACATAGAAAATTCATTAAAAAATAAGCTGAAGAAGAGATTTAAAACTGCAAAAGGACAGTTTGACTTGTATTCATGTTTTATGGAGCATGGTATTAAAAGCCTGAATGAATTAGGTGTAATAAGTTTTATCACATCTAATACTTTTTTAAGTAATTAAGATTTTGATGAGCTTAGAAAATTTTTGCTTACAAATACTAAATTCTTATCACTGGTTAATCTTGATGAAAGAGTTTTTGAGACGGGACAGGTTGATGTTGCTATACTTATTGCCACTTTAAATCAATCTGCTGGTGTTTCAGCAAAAATATTTAGAAATCGAGATAGTTTCTTGTCAGGTCAATATGAGGAAATAAATCAGAAAACTTATCTTGACAAGAATAAAAATTATGAAATAAGGGCTAATCTAAAATTAAAAGAATTACAGTTAATTGATTTAATTGATGATTGTAAGTATACACTTGATGATTTTTTGGATCTACCAAGAGGTATAGAAATTGGAGGGAATTCAGAATTGATCAAAAGAGAAAAATCACATTCTTCTGACGTGCCACTTTTAATAGGCAAAAACATTGCTAGATACAGAATAAATTTTGACAATATGTTCATTAGATATTCTGATGATGATAAATCAAATTTTAAAGATCGGCATATATTTGAAACACCAAAATTATTAATTCAAAGGATTAGAAATCTATCTCTAAAACAACGTATTGTAGCTACTTTAGATCAACAAAATTATTTTTGCACTAATACACTAAGAATTGGCCTACCCAAAAAAGGTTTTAACATAAATACTTTGAAATACCTTTTGGCAATAATTAACTCCGATACAGTTAATTTTTACTTTTCTAGACTTTTTTTGAATAAAGATATCTATGCATATCAATTGCAAAGAATTCCAATCCCATCATTTAAAGAGGAGAAATTCTTTTTAGAAATTATTGATATGCAATTATATGATTATAAAAAGCTATTTGATGAAGTTATTAATTATTTAGTCTATGAAATTTATTTTGAAGACCTAATTAATACTGAAGAATCTGCTCTTTCTAAATTTATAAAGAAGGACTTAGATGCGATTATTCCCAATGCTAGTTTTGATAGTCTAAAAAACTTTGAAAAACAAGATGTAATCAATCAGTTACATGGAAGGTGGTCGGATCCGGCAAATGAGGTTCGCAAGCGCATCAACAGCTTCCCCAAAAAAAGCCCGGATATATTGAAGCCAATTTTGGAGGGGTGAGGGAAATGAAAGTTTTATTTAAACATCTTCCAAATCTTCATTTAGTTCAATAAGTACTACGAGAGTATTATTGTATCCGAGATGCATGATTGACTCGGTGCAACTTGCTTTTTTTCTTAAATCTGGATACCAGTCAATTAAGTTTACTTCATCAGTATAGGGATAAGTTGCTGGGGGTGATTTTAAAACATCATCCGTATTTGTCCCGGCTGGAACCTTTTTGCCATATAAATATTCAGCATAACCCAAATCTTCAAACTCACGGCTGCGCTTTTCATACTTAACTTTTCCAGTGGATACATCTACGGAAATTAATGTGCAAGTCAAATCGGTGAGCTCAACAAAACGAAATGCGGATGCAAGGATAGAAATTCCAAAGTACTCTCCAATTTCAAGAATCGAGTCAAAACTAAAGTCTTTGAACTGTGTAGCTTTTTCAAAAGCTGCTTTAGGAGCAAGGAAATTTATAGCAAAATAATCGGCTTCCTTTTCGATGGGATCAATGGTTTGAAATTCAGGTCGGGATTTGTACAAATTTCCTTTCTGCAATGCAGCCAGATGTTGAATTAAGTTTAGATGGCCAATTTCATGAGAAATAGTGAATCGCCGGAAATTCTCATTCCAATCATGATCCGTGTTTAGCACAATGGCAAACTTTTCATTTTCGAGATAAGTACAATAGGCCGAAAATCTATCACCAAAGCTTTTTTCACCCAAAATGTAACCGATATCAGAGACTGACACTTCTATGTCTGCCACAATATCTGTAGGCGATAGTCCAATCATTTCTCGTAGTCCCATCGCCTGACCAATAATTTCGAGCTTGGTATGCGCCATGTTATTTTTTTGTTTTCAGAAACTCAGCGAACTCATTTATTTTTCTGATCTCCTCCGGTGTTAAACCTTTAAGGTTTCTCATAAGAGCATTCTTCTCAATATTTTCTTCTTCTTCCCCCACTAATTCTTTTTTCTCGATTTCGAGAATTTCGCAAATTTGATCCAGCATCTTGGGTGTGGGCTGTCGCTGGTCTTTTTCAAACATGGATATGGCAGCCTGCGAGATTCTGAGTTTATCGGCCAACTCACCCTGATTTAATCCCTTTCCTACGCGAGCCTGTTTGATTTTTATACCAAGTGAAACTTCATTTGACATTTATCACAAAATTTGTTATATTGTTATATATTATAACTCAATCAGTTATAAATTACTAATTATTTAATCAAATGCCAATGAAAGGGAGGTGATAAAAGTGAGAATTGGTAATTATAATTTCGAAGGCCCTTATACATCTACAACCCGGCTACAGAACAGATCGGGAGTTTATGCTATTCTGTCAAAGAATGGGACACAGCATTACCTGATTGATGTGGGAGAGTCACATGATGTAAGGAACAGAGTCGAAAACCACGACCGTATTGGTTGTTGGAGTAGAAACGGTAACGGACAGTCATCTGTGGCTGTTCTTTACACTCCAAACCAGCAGCAGGCCGGTCGCAGAGCAATTGAAAACCAGATCCGGGCTCAGTTCAACCCTGTTTGCGGTGATAGGTAGATTAACGATAAGCAATACCAGGTGCAGGAATTATCCTGCACCTGTTTTAACATAAAAGCAAGAAAAGAATCATGATAATCAGAAAAACCAGAATCAATAATCTTGAACGGTATTTACCGGAAAAACTATCAGGAAAAACATTTGTTGTCGCAACTTCGGTAAGCGACAAAGAAGAATCAAAGTTAAAGAAACTGGGATTTGACAAATTGGATTTAGGTGAAACTGTTCTACCAAAACCAATGGGCCCTGTTTCAAGATTTAATGCCAACGGCAAAATCATTAAACATAAAGATCAGCCGATGGTAACAGCATACCGGCAAGCTGAATGGACCTGGCAAGAATGGCGAGGACGATATGATTCCGTCGAACGCTCTAAAATTGTCGATATTCCCTATAAAAGATATCCAAGGAGTTTTGTAGAGCCTCCGTCAGTAGAGCTAAGTATTGCCAAGGAGGCCAATGGAGAGAAGGTAATTTGTACGGCTCCGTTAACCTATCAAAAGAAATCAAGCGAGGAGTTAAAACACAGGATCAATCTTTTTCTTGAATTCTTTGGAGAGTGCATGGTCTTAGATTCGAATCTGGATAAGATTACTATACCTCAGGTTAAACGTGTCAACTGGACAATTCTTCCAAAGGGAGAAAGACCGTGGGAAGAAGTAAAGAAAGATGTTGACCCAATTGTGCGCAGAACAAAACCGATGAAACAAAAGGTTGTCTATACTCGCCTGGAAACCATCGAAAAATTTAAGCCTGATTTTGTAGCAATTGGAAGAGGCGGTTTTCAGGGATATCTTGTGTTTGGATTCTCGGAAGAAGATCTTTACGTGCTTGAAAGTGTGTACACCGGAAATGCAACCTATGTTTTTGATAAAAATTGGGAAGAACTTTCTAAATTAACGAAAGCAGAAATACTTGACGGCAGCTTACAAAAAGATCGTCTTATTCATAGAGAAGGCTGGAATGATCAAATTAATGCTTTACTATCAAATAAAAAAAATCTCACGTATAATTTTTGACCCCAAACCACCTCCAACATATCATCCACCAGGGCGAAGGGATTTCCGTTGAATTCAAAACCTCGAAAACCCGGCTCAACAAGAATGCCTTTGAAACGGTATGTGCTTTTCTCAACAGGCAGGGCGGCCATCTGCTCCTCGGCGTGGAAGATGACGGAACGGTAACCGGTGTGGATGAGGATGCTGTGCAGGGGATTCTGGACAGCATGGTAACCAATGCCAATAATCCGCAAAAATTGAGTCCGCCCTACTATCTGTCGCCCGAAGTGGTGAAAGTGGAAGGTAAAAACGTCATTGTGGTGTATGTACCTGAAAGTTCGCAGGTGCACAATACCGCCGGTAAAATCTTCGACCGAAACGAAGACGGAGATTTAGATATCACCAACCAGGCGGAACAGGTTACCCAGTTGTACCTTCGCAAACAGAGTAGCTATACGGAGAACAAGGTATATCCCTACGTCACCATCGATGATTTTAAGGCATCGCTGTTTGACCGTGCACGCAAACTGGCCCGCAGCCAGCGCCCCGACCACCCCTGGCTGGAAATGGATAATGAGGAACTGCTCAAATCAGCCGGTCTGCACAAAAAAGATATGCAGACTGGGGAAACCGGCTATACCCTTGCGGCAGTATTATTGCTGGGCAAAGATGAGGTGATAACCAGTGTGCTCCCTCATTTTAAAACCGATGCCATTGTCCGCATCCAAAATACCGACCGTTACGACGACCGCGACGATATCCGCGTTAACCTGATCGAAAGCTATGACCGGCTTATGGAATTCATTGCCAAACACCTGCCGGAAAAATTTCATCTGGAAGGCGATCAGCGCATCAATCTCCGCGACCGGATATTCCGGGAAGTAATTGGGAATGTGCTCATCCACCGTGAATTCACCAATCCCTATCCCGCCAAGCTGGTGATCGGACAAGGCCGTGTGTTTACGGAAAACTGGAACAAACCCCACGGAAGAGGCAACATCGACCCGGAAAATTTCTCACCTTATCCCAAAAACCCGATGATTGCCCGTTTCTTCAAAGAGATCGGACGGGTTGACGAACTGGGCTCCGGCGTACGAAATACCTACAAATTTTGCAGCCTCTACACCCCCGGAACCGAACCGGAATTTATAGAGGGCGATGTGTTTAAGGCGATCATTCCGATTTCGATACATCCGGTTGCGGTAAAAGGTTCTGTAAAAGCTACAGGTCAAGTTACTGTGGAAGTTAGTGGGGAAGCTACTGGGGAAGTTAGTGGGGAAGTTAGTGGGGAAGTTCAAAAAGTAGTTGGCGCTTTGGATGGTGAGATGAAACGGTCAGAAATACAAAAAAAACTGGGATTGAAGCACGATGACTATTTTAGACTGAATTACATTGAACCGGCCATGAAAGCAGGATTCATTGAAATGACATACCCGGACAGCCCCAACCATCCGAATCAGAAGTACCGGCTTACGGTGGAGGGAGAAAAGTTGAAGAAGAAAATATCGGATAAATAAGATTTGAGTCTACCACAAAAACATAGAGATGAAACAGAGCGTTTAATACGGCTACGATCGGCCACAAAAGATGGAAAAACCAACATTGCTGAATGGCTTTTAAATGAGGGATATTACCCTGAACAGTATGTGTTACCTCCCTGCTTTGAGGTCGATTCTTTTTCATTAGAAGACTCACCGAATGTTACTGATTTGAATAACTTACGATTCGGAAGTGAAAAGCAATTACGAACCATATCATTTCCAAAGACCGGTTTAATTCAGAGAGTTTTTGGGATCATTCATCCCAAATATTATCACGATATCGTATATCATTTTATACAAAGCTGGGAGAC
>DATGSA010000242.1:0-5317 GCA_035303085.1 Flavobacteriaceae bacterium | reverse complement strand
GCACTAAAAATAAAATCGGCAGTTGTTTTAAACCGGCCATTTGAAAAGCTTCCGCCACCTCTCCTTCTGTGACACTTGCATCTCCCAAAGAACAGATCACTATGGGAAGTTCATCTTTATTTGCTTCAACATCTATTTTTTCCAATTCTTTATACTGAATTCCCATCGCGGTTCCTGTAGCCGGAATAGCCTGCATTCCCGTGGCTGAACTTTGATGCGGAATTTTAGGTTTGTCGGCATCATTCAAACTGGGATGAGAATAATAAGTTCGTCCACCGGAAAAAGGATCATCTTTTTTGGCGTGCAACTGTAACATCAAATCTTTTGGGGTCATTCCGATGGCAAGCAAAATCGAATCATCGCGATAATAGGGAAAGACATAATCCTGCGGTTTTAATTGCATGCCCGCAGCGATCTGAATAACTTCATGACCTCTGGAAGTAGCGTGTACGTATTTGGAGGCTACCTTAAAATTTTCTTCATATATTTCTGTCAATGCCTTTGCCGTTGCAAGACTTGAAAAGGCTTCTTTGAGAATTTCTTTACTTATTTTCATCTGTGTCTTTATCATCTGTTTAAAAGAAAGTTTTATAAAATTGCGGTTGGCTACATCTCGTTATCGGGATCGTAATCTTCAAAATAATCGGCCATTCTGCGCAGTACACTTCCGGCTAAATTCCCATCGATATAACTGTGATCAAAAGAGAGGCACAAATACATCATCTGGCGAATTTCGATTTTATCACCGTCTTCATATTCCATCACTTCAGCGCGTTTTTTAATCACACCGGTTGCCAAAATTGCCGCTTCGGGTTGATTGATGACCGGGGTTCCCATCAGGCTTCCGAAAGTTCCTACATTGGAAATCGTAAAAGTTCCTCCTGAAGTATCATCTGCGGTTAGTTTGTTGTTTCGTGCTTTATCTACCAATTCATTCACCTCTTTTGCCAAAGTCGGAAGGTCTTTTTGATCGGCTTTTTTAATGACGGGAACAATGATATTTCCGCTAGGTAACGCCGCCCCAATTCCAATATTGATATCCTCTTTTAAAATAACCTTATTTCCATCGATAGAAGAATTTATTCTCGGGAAATCCTGAATGGCTTTGGCTACGGCTTGCACAAACAACGGAGTGAAAGTCAATCGCTGTCCATATTTTTCCTGGAAGGGAATCTTATTGGCATTTCTCCAATTGACCATATCGGTCATATCTGCTTCCACATAAGCGGTGACATGCGGAGAAGCTACTTTGGAATAAACCATGTGTTTGGCAATCATCTGCCCCATCCGATCGAGCTCCTCGATTTTACCGGTTCCGCGATCGAGTTTTAAATCCGGAATTTGAAAACCTTTCGTTTCGGATTCCGCCACCGGAGTGGTTTGCACAAATTGGGCTGGTCTGCCTTCTGCTAAATATTTAAAAATATCGCTTTTGCGCAAACGACCGTCTTTCCCTTTTGCGGGAATACGGGCTAACTCTTCAAAACTGATATGGTTTTCCTCAGCGATATTCCTGACCAAAGGAGAGAAAAATCGATTGTCATTTCTTCCGGGCAACAAAATTTCTGTAGTTGCGCCATTGGTTTGTGGAACTCTTTCAGGTTTTTTCTTTGGCGTTGGTTGGGTCGGCATTGGATCCGGCGCCGGAGTTTCCGTTTTCTTAGCAACCTTTTCAACTCGTGTTCCTTCCGGGGCTTTATCACTAACTTTCATCTCCCCCACAACTTGGTTGATTTTCACCACTTCATCAGCTTTGGCATTAATCTGCGTGATTTCTCCGTGGAAAGGAGCCGGAATTTCGGAATCTACTTTATCGGTGGCTACTTCTAAAATAGCCTGGCCTTTTTCGACCGCTTCTCCCTCTTCCACTAACCATTGAATAATAGTGGCTTCCTCGATACTTTCACCGAGTTTCGGAATTTTTATAGCTGTAATTTCGTTTGTTTTACCCATAGGATGAGAATTTCATCAATTTTGAACTGCTTCAAAAATAAGTGAAATCATTGAATTTTCCAGCTTTTTCAATAGGTATTTATCGCTGGTCGGTAGTGTTAGCGCTATTTTTTCGTTTAAAATTGAAGGATTTTATTAAAATTTGAACTGGGAAACTATTCGGTTTTAAATGAAAAGTTCACTCGAATTTGTTTTGGTTAGATTGCAGAAATCACTTCCCGATAAATAATATAGAAACCTTGGTTTATCCCGGGATATTCGGTTATATTTGTTGGGTTATAACTAGTTGCCCGTCATTGGAATAAATAACACATCTTTTAATGCACTGTTACAAAACAGCCGGCCGTGGGGCAACACTCAAACAATTTTTTTACTCTAGTCTTTTTTATTATATTTAACAAAACCTTAAGGCTTGATGTTATGAACTGATCGGCATCATCCTGTTTTCTTGTTCGGAAGAAACTATTCAGGCCACATCAAGTAATGCAGGGGTGGTTGTAGCTGTTATGTTGCTTTCTTGAAACAATCATAATCAAGTAGCAGAGCAAGCTTCCTATTCCAAAACAGCAAAAACCTTACCTGTTTGACAATCAAACAAGTTTGATTGTCAAACTGTCCTTTCCTTGAAAAGGAAAGGAGCTTTTGTTTGCTGATTTATAGAAACTTAATAGTGAAAGACAAACTCCTTTCTAAGAAAATCAAAATGAATTAAACATAATAAAATGAAGAGTTCATCCTTGATTTACAGCTATTTAAAACCAATGAACAAGCTCCCCTCCTTAAAAAAGGAGGGGACGAAATAAATAAACCAAAGGTTTAGTTATTTCAGGGGTGGTTGTAACTTTTAATATGATTTCTGTTTTATTCATAAACTTTTCCCCGCCTGTCTAACAGGAAAAAAAGCTAAAATTACTTTTGAATTCGGCTCGTTTCCCCAATAACAAAAACCCCATAACATTGGTTACAGGGTTTATGATGAAGTAAATTATTTCAATTTTATTATTCGTTTGCCTTTTTATGATCTTCTAAAAACTGCGCTAATCCACTGTCGGTTAAAGGGTGATTAAGCAAAGCTTCAATCGACTTTAATGGACTGGTGATCACATCGGCTCCAATCTTAGCACTGTTGATAATGTGCATTGGATGACGAATAGAAGCTGCGAGAATTTCGGTTTCATAACCGTAGTTATCAAAAATCATTCGGATTTCATTGATCAAGCTCAACCCGTCGGTGGAGATATCATCTAACCTTCCGATAAAAGGCGATACATAAGTGGCTCCTGCTTTTGCGGCCAATAAAGCCTGTCCGGCAGAAAAAACTAAAGTACAGTTGGTTTTGATTCCTTCGTCACTAAAGTGTTTCAAAGCTTTTACGCCATCTTTTATCATCGGAACCTTCACAACAATCTGCGGATGCAAATCAGCTAAAGCGGTTCCTTCTTTAATTATTTCGTCATAATCTGTCGCAATCACTTCTGCACTGACATCGCCTTCTACAATCTCACATATTTTTTTGTAGTGTGCCATGATATTGTCCGTACCGGTAATTCCTTCTTTTGCCATAAGCGAAGGGTTGGTGGTTACGCCATCAAGAATCCCCATATCTTGTGCTTCCTGAATCTGATCTAAATTTGCCGTGTCAATAAAAAATTTCATTTGTTTGTGTATTTAAGGTTTTCTGTAAAGTTACAGCTTATAATAGTTCATTAATAATCTTTCGTAAAGTTTATCGGGTAAAATGTGTTTTAGTGCCACAGATATTTTTTGCAACGGCTCTCCTACTTTATAATGAATCGTAGGGTTTTTCTTCCGCATCACTCGATGTACTTTTTTGGCCATTCTAATCGGTGGTAATCCCTTTGCGACATCGTCATCCATTTCTTTGAGACTCTTTCCATACAGTTCTTTGTAAGGGGAGCCGTCTAAGACCGGCGCGTGATATCTTCCCGAAGCAATATTGGTCGCAAAATCACCCGGCGCAATATTGGTCATTTTAATATTGAACGGTTTGAGTTCCATTCTGTATGCTTCCGTGGTGAGCTCCAAGGCTCCTTTGGTGGCAGAATAAACACCGCGGAAAGGCAATCCCATATAACCGGCGATAGAGGTGATATTGATAATCATCCCACTCCCCTGCTCGCGCATAATCGGTAGCACTTCTTTGGTAACCCGCAGGACTCCAAGATAATTTACTTCAAAAACATTTAAAATTTCTTCATCTGGAATTTCTTCCAAAGGTCCGGTAATTCCTTTTCCGGCATTGTTGATTAGAAAGTCTATGCGCTGTTCCTTTTCGAAAATAGACTTTACCGCAGCAGCAATTGTATCGGGTTTGGTGACATCAATTTTCACGAAATTTATTCCGTTTAATTCTTTTTGACTCGGATTACGGCTACTGCCATAAACCTTATAGTCTTTTTGATGTAAGTATTCACCGATGGATTTTCCAATCCCTGATGATGCGCCGGTAATTAAAACAACTTTTTTTTGCATAAATTTTTCTAATGCTGCAAATATAGAAATTTAAAAAAAGGAATGGCAAGATTCCGAATTGAATTGGAAGATTCTGTAAAAGTAAAAAGGAGGAAAAAAATAAAAGGAAATAAAAAATGGCAAGCTACCCACATCACACCGCTACGACCGTCTACCCTTGCTGCGTTCCCGCCCTGGGGGAGTTCGACAGGAGCTGGTTGTGTGGGACTTGCCAGTGCAAAGATATGACTTTATTTCAATCTGACAAAATAAATTTGCTGGATTATTTTGTTGGCTTTTAAAGGGTTGGTTTTTAGAGGGTTATGTTTTGATTTTTTTCTGGATATTGGTAGTTGTGTAGCTATTTAATTTAGTTTTTTGGGTTCAATTCTAATCTGATAAAGAGTGAAAAAGATTCTCCACAGCGGACAGATTCATACACTGATGGGGAATCACTCCGCAACTCTCTCCTGAAAATCTCAACACAAACAGACTAATCTCCATAGGGCAGACTGACAAGCATCCGGTTTCCGCCACGGCGGACAAGTAATCAACACCGCATTCATATTGGGTTGTACCGACGACCACACGGATGCTTAGTTGTTAACCGCAGTTTTATTTTTTTGGATTTTGTTTTTCCCATTTTTGCCAAGCAGTTTTGTCCCCTTTCAGCCATAAGATGTACTGTTCAATAATTATTCCAGAGATTAAATCTTTCCCAAAGAACCCTTTTCCAATATCTCTATCATTGAAATATTTCAGTAGTCGAGACCCTCCGTTAATTCCCCAATTGTTTCTTATCCACATTCCTAATCCTCCCAAATGAGAATTAAATTCCCAAGAGTCTTCCGCTTCAATAAGTTGCTTTTTATTTTCATAATTTAGAATACTG
>DATGSA010000241.1:0-2396 GCA_035303085.1 Flavobacteriaceae bacterium | reverse complement strand
TTGGTTAGTCTTTTGGAAATTAGTGAATTGGACTATTCTCAGGGTTTAAACTTAGATCAAACGCTGACTTTAATCAGCCTGATAGAAAAATTCAAACAATCACCTTTAACGCCAGCTGAAGCTCGATTTATATTAACACATAAAGCTGATGATTTGGCAATCTGGGAGATGGATGATGATAAAATCACAGAGCTGCTTACTGAGCTCAAAAATGAATACGGTTTAATCGAAAGTGAATTAAAATCTACGTATGACGATAATCTTAAGGCAGAAGAACAGATCGATCTGCTTATTGAAGCGTTTTCGAGCTTGCCCGAATTGACTTCCGACTTCGTGAAAACAATTATAAAAATTGTACAAAAGGATGAGCACGGATTAAATGGAGCAACTGAAGCAAAGGATTTTGTTGAAGCAGCACTACCAAAAAATATGGAAAAAGCAAGCATCAATTCATCCATTGATGATTTATATGCGGATGAAGATGGATTTGAAAAGAATCAAAAAGAACTGATAAAGGATTTTCTTTATTCTGTTGCTCAACTTAAAATCACTTCTGCCAAGAAGGAAATTTTGGAGGATGTTATAGCCAAAGCTTTTAATATTGGATCTGAATTACCCCATACTGTTTTAAAATATGCTATGTTAAAACAAGGTAATCCCACTGCCGATTTACTTTTTGATTTGCTTTTAATTTCTTTTCCAGATTCAATTACCGAAGCAAATTATCCGAAGCAATATTCATCCGTTAGACTACTCAATAAACTTCTTTACTTACTTCAGGCGTTCCAATTAAATGAAGTTGATTTAGCTTGGTTTTTTGAACATAACTCCACCTTAGATTGGATGGAATTTGATGAAATTCCTTATGCCTCCGGAATGACTCCTGTTTCAGTTGAGAAATACTTGGATTTTTGTGAAGCCAATGTTTTGGCAAACCGATTCACTGCTGTCAAAGATCCTACTAATCCCAACAGTCCGATAAGTTTCTTTTCCTTGATGGAAAAAATTGAAGCCGATTTATTGGATAGAAAAGATTTCTTTAGGGAAGTTTCGCTACTAACTGGTTATGATAGTGATAATCTGATGGAAGTTGACGGTTACTTTTTTGATTCCTTCGAGCTTAAGAATTACCGAAATGTGAAAAACTGGAATCTTTTGCTGAATGGCGTGGAGTTTAGTAGAAAATTAGGCGCTTCTATCGATCAAATCACAAATTACATTCAACCGGTTCTTTCCTTATCATTCGTAGATGATTTACGAACGACTTTAAAAGCAAAATATGATGAGTCCACTTGGCTTAATACACTCAAAGAAATAATGGACGTTATTCGACCCCAAAAACGAGATGCTTTAATTGCATACTTATTAGCGAAAAATCCACAATTAAAAGATACCAACGACTTATATGAATACTTTTTAATAGACGTAGAGATGGAAGCTTGTATGCCATCTTCAAGGATTGTTCAAGCACATAATAGCATTCAACTTTTTGTTCAGCGTTGCCTAATGGGATTAGAACCTGAGGTTATTGCAGATTTAGAAAACGATTTTGGATGGAAACAATGGGATTGGATGAAAAATTATAGAGTATGGGAGGCCAATCGAAAAATATTCCTTTATCCTGAAAACTGGTATGATGTAAGTTTGACTCAAGATAAGTCTTTCTTGTTGAAAGAGTTTATCGATGAACTGCAACAAAACGAATTAACCAACGATACCGCTGAAGAAGCTTTGAAAAATTATCTGGAAAAATTGGATGAAATTGCTTTCTTGGAAGTCATGGCAACCTGGTATGATCTTCCATCCAAGACCATGCATGTATTTGCACGCACCAAAGGAGGTGATCCGGCTATTTACTATTATAGAAGATTTGAAAAAGAACGCTATTGGACCCCGTGGGAAAAAGTAGAGTTGGATATTACCGGAGATCATTTGTTAGCTTTTATGCGTAATAACAGACTCCATCTTGCCTGGCCTATTTTTAGTGAGATTACAGATCCTAATCAGGGAGCGACACTACCAGATCAGAGTAAAACAGGAGAACAAGATGTTGACAAACCAAGGAAAAAATTAAAAATTCAGCTTGCTATCAGTGAATACGCGCAGAAAAAGTGGAAGCCAAAAAGAATCTCACATGATGCAGTTGAAACAGCATTGTATTTTAAAGCTGATAATGAGTCGAATAAGGAACTTTTTAATAAAAACAATTACAAGTTAATATATTTAGATTTTAAAAATTCACTAAAATATATAACTGATCGCTTACAACCATTAAATGAAGATTTTACATCTGTTTATTCAAATTTAGTCAACGCCTTTACTTCTAATTTAGAAGATGGTGTTTACATCTTTAATAATTTTGTAAGCAAGGAAGGAGTAAACAAGTTATTTAGTAT
>DATGSA010000240.1:0-4207 GCA_035303085.1 Flavobacteriaceae bacterium | reverse complement strand
GAATATCTATGGTAAAAGGCAGCGCATAAATATTCTTTTTGCTATCGCTTGGCGAATTGATAATCATTCCGGCAAGGTGATCTAAATGTCCGTGGGAAATAAAATATCCTTTGATATAATTCCGCAAAACATATTCTGCATCTTCCTCAAAAATATCATTTTCGATGGCTTTATTAATTCCGGCTCTTAAAGTTCCTGCATCTAACGACAGATATGCTTTTTGATCTTTTTCTGCCACCAGATAAGCACTGAGGTTACTTTCATCTCCACCGCCGTAAATACCCAACGGAATCAAGTCAAAAGTTTGCGCGTTAAGGGAAGTGCTTATGGCAATTAGAAAAAACAACATCGTTTTGAATAAAATGAACTGATCTTTCATCGGCGGTTTGTGGAGTTTAGTTCGATTAAAATACACAAATAATGGTTCATCAACCAAATCGAGCATCAAATTACTTCTCTCGGTCGATTACATAATTCATCATCAGCTCGAGTGCCGCTTTATATTCCGATTCAGGATAAGGCTTCAACACTTCAAAAGCTTGTTTTTGATATTCCTTCATTTTTGTTTTGGCATATTCCAATCCGCCGGATTCTTTCACAAAAGCGATTACTTCTTTAACACGTCTCTTATCCTTGTTGTGATTTTTGACAGAATTGATCAACCATCTTCTGTTTTTTTCGGAAGTAGTATTCAACGTATAGATCAAAGGCAAAGTCATTTTTTGTTCTTTGATGTCTATACCAGTGGGTTTTCCGATTTTTCGTTCTCCATAATCGAATAAATCGTCTTTAATCTGAAAAGCCATGCCGATGAGTTCTCCAAATTTACGCATAGTTTCAACGTGTTCGGAATCGGGTCTTACGGAAGCCGCTCCCATACTGCAACACGCTGCAATCAAAGTGGCCGTTTTTTTTCGAATAATATCATAATAAACTTCTTCGGTAATATCCAATCGGCGAGCTTTTTCGATTTGAAGCAATTCGCCTTCGCTCATTTCTCTTACGGCGACAGAGATAATTTTCAATAAGTCGAAATCTTCGTTATCGATGGAAAGCAAAAGTCCTTTCGACAATAAATAATCTCCTACTAAAACGGCGATTTTATTTTTCCACAAGGCATTCACCGAGAAAAATCCCCTTCGCATATTACTGTCGTCCACTACATCGTCGTGCACTAAAGTTGCCGTGTGAATGAGTTCGATAACCGAAGCACCTCTGTAGGTACGGTCTTTCACTTCTCCTCTGGAAATCATTTTAGCTACCAAAAAGACAAACATCGGTCGCATTTGCTTTCCTTTTCTATTGACCACATAATGGGTAATGCGATTGAGCAAAGCCACTTTGGTGGACATAGAAAGTCGGAACTTTTTTTCAAAAAGCTCCATTTCAAAAGCAATGGGTTCTTTTATTTTGGCAATAGGTTTCACGATGGGCGAATTTACAAAAACATTTTATAGAAGGATTGTCCGCTATTTTTATTCATATCAAACTCGTCTTCCCTTCAAACTTTCATTTAAGGCTAATAATTCTTCCAAATAATCACGATTATTAGAAAGTCGTGGAATTTTATTTTGCCCGCCTAATTTATTTTTGCTTTTAGCCCAGGTATAAAAAAGTTTTGGTTGAGCAATGTTAATAACCAGTTTTTTTAAGGTCATGTTGTTGGTTCTTTTAGCATCATAATCCGAGTTGATTTCCCGCAATGTCTCATCCAAGCAGTTTCTAAAATCTTCTAAGTTATTGGGCAAGGTATTAAATTCTATCAGCCACTCGTGTGCTCCTTTTTCATCGTCAACCATAAAAATTGGAGCGGCGGTATAATCAATAATTTCGGCTTGCGTCAATTGTGCGGCTTTTCTCAAAGCGCGTTCTGCATTTTCTATAACTACTTCCTCTCCAAAAGCATTGATAAAGTGTTTGGTTCGACCGGTAACTTTTATTCTATAGGGAGAAGCAGAGGTGAACCTGACGGTATCGCCGATATGATATCGCCATAAACCGGCATTTGTAGTTATTATCAACGCATAATTCACACCGATTTCAACTTCACTTAAAGGAATAACTTTTTCTTTAGCAGTGCCATAAGTGGACATCGGTATAAATTCATAGAAAATCCCATAATCCAGCATTAACAACAATTCTTTACTATCATTACTATCTTGCACCGCAAAAAAACCTTCTGAAGCATTAAAAATCTCATAGTACTTAAAATCATCTTTGGGAATAATTTTCTGATACTGTTCAAGATACGGATCAAAACTAATTCCTCCGTGAAAATACACTTCCAAATCCGGCCATATTTCTAACAAGTTATTTTTCCCGGTATATTCTAAAACTCTTTGAAGTACGACCAACATCCATGAGGGAACCCCTGCTAAGCTGGTAACATTTTCCTTGATTGTAGTTTGGATAATCGCATCCATTTTCACTTCCCAGTCCGACATTAAAGATATTTCGGTATTTGGTGTGCTGCTATAAGAAGCCCAAAACGGCATGTTATCAATCAGAATTGCGGATAAGTCCCCATGAACTGTTTCGTGCTGAAAATAGTTTTCTTTGCTTCCTCCTAATCGCAAACTCTTTCCTCTGAATAGTTGACCATCTCTATTATTATTGAGGTACATAAAAAGCATATCCTTGCTGCCGGCATAGTGGTTTTCTTCAAGTGACTCTACACTAACCGGTATGAATTTACTTTCTGCATTGGTCGTTCCGCTTGATTTTGCGAACCACTTGATTGTTGTAGGCCAGAAAATATTGCTTTCTCCTTGCCGTGCGCGTTCAATATCCTGATAAATATCTTCGTAAGCTTGAACCGGAACTCGATTGGCAAAATCTTCATAGTTTTGCATCGATCCAAAATCATACTTCCTGCCTATTTCGGTGTTTTTAGCTTTTTCGATTAGTTGATGCAACAATTCATTTTGCACCTCATGAGGGTATTTCATAAAAAGCTCCATTTGATGAAGACGTTTTTTTAAAAACCACGAAGCAACCGAATTGGCTATAGGTATTGCCATTTAATATATATTAAAGGATAATTTTGGATAAAAATAAATCTATTTTTGCATCTTTGAAAACTTTCACTTATAAATTCAAATTTTATGCATTTTACGGGAGTTTTAAAAAAAATGAAAGTTGAACTCGACAATGAAGTCCAATATTACTTGGACTTACCCGAAGACTTCCTTCATATCAATTCTCTTTTAGACAAAAACTTAAATCTTAGCTTTAAAGGTTATCAATGTTTAAGTTGCGGACAAGATAAGATAATTTTTAGACAAGGCTTTTGTTATGATTGTTTTTATAAAAGTCCGATGGCTGGAGATTGGATAATAAGACCGGAATTAAGCACTGCGCATCTGGGTAAAGAGGATCGCGATCTGGCTTTTGAAAAAAGAATTCAGCTTCAGCCTCACATAGTTTACCTGGCAAATTCCGGAGATGTGAAAGTTGGGATTACCCGAAAAACACAAATTCCTACACGTTGGATTGATCAAGGGGCTCATGAAGCTATCCCGATTTTGGAAACTCCGAATCGATACTTGGCTGGTATAGCTGAAGTAGCTTTAAAGGATCATATTTCTGATAAAACAAACTGGAGAAATATGTTGAGAAACAATATAAATGACATAGATTTATTTCCGGTTCAACAGGAATTGAAAACTTATTTACCCGAAGAGGTGATGGATTTCTATGTCGAAAACCCAGAAAAAACTAAAATCAACTTCCCTGTCTTGAAATACCCTACCAAGGTGAAATCATTAAATTTCAAAAATCAGCTTTCTTATAGCGGCAAACTCAAGGGAATTAAAGGGCAATATTTGATATTTGAAGATAATACTGTTTTTAATGTGAGAAGCAATAGTGGTTATGTTATCGATATAAAAATATGAATTAATCACGTAAAACCTTCTTGTTAAGCAACAAGGCGATTGGTTTTAGGGTATGATTAATGAGTATCTAAGGCGAACAATTACCGAATAGGAAATCCGTGAATCCCGACGCTTCTCGAGTAAGCAAGCCCAAATTATACACGTTATTGGGTGTTGGGTTTTATCCGACTTTTTAATCGAACTTTTGTGAAATAAGCAACGATGTCTTCTTTGGTCATTTTTGCTAATTCAGCACTCAACTTCTCTTTTTGCGCTCTCGCAAATTTGACCGTATCAAATCCTTTATTCTTTTTAGTTTCCATAATCCATTA
>DATGSA010000239.1:0-2460 GCA_035303085.1 Flavobacteriaceae bacterium | reverse complement strand
ATCAAGGATTATCAAAGTTATTTACGGATAGAAAGAGGATTATCGGAAAACTCTATCAAAAATTACAGTCTGGATATTCAAAAACTGATCAGGTTTTTAGAGGAGCATAATTTGAATGTTTCCCCCGTTACTATTGAAGATGAGACATTGAGAAAGTTCATTTATGACATTTCATCTGATTTAAATCCCAAATCTCAGGCCAGGATTATCTCTGGGTTACGCAGTTTTTTTTCTTATTTGATTTTTGAAGATTATCGAGAAACCGATCCTTTAGCATTGATTGAATCTCCCAAAACCGGCAGGAACTTGCCTGCGATATTAAGTCTTGAAGAAATCGACAGATTGATAGCTGCCGTAGATCTCAATTCTCCACAGGGTGAGCGAAATCGTAGTATTATAGAAACTCTATATGGTTGTGGTCTTCGAGTCAGTGAACTTATTTCTCTCAAGCTTTCAGAATTATTTTTTGATGAAGGATTTATAAAAGTAACCGGTAAGGGGGATAAACAACGATTTGTTCCTATCAGTTTACACACGCAGAAATTTATCAATATTTATATTGAGCATACTCGAAATCATCAAACTCCGGAAAAGGGACACGAAGATTTTCTCTATCTCAACAGACGTGGTCGTCAATTAACGCGGGCGATGATTTTTACAATTGTCAAACGGCTCGCAGTAGAAACAGGAATAAAAAAGAAGGTGAGTCCACACACTTTTCGTCATTCTTTTGCCACACATTTATTAGAGAATGGTGCAAATCTACGAGCTATTCAGCAAATGTTAGGGCATGAAAGTATTGCAACTACAGAAATATATGTACATACTAATCAAGCTCATCTTAAAGCAGTCATAGAACAATTCCACCCAAGAAAATAATACGATTCCACCATCTTTTAATTACTTTACATCATCAAAACCCACCTCTGAAAGCCTGTACAAGAATTGGTTAAAAAAACAAAAACCTCATCCTTTTGATGAAGTTTTTATCATATACTGTTGGGTTTAGGGTTTATTTTGCCTCTGTTCTCAAGTATTCTAACACTTCTCTGGCTTCTTGTTCAGTTAGCCCCATATTTGCCATAGGTGCAATATATTCCTCTAAAAGTGCAATTGCTACCGGATCCTCTTGCAGCATAGTATCGGGGTCTAAAATCATATTCATTACCCATTCTGGCGATCGCAAATTCATCACATTACCAAGGGGAGGTCCAACCGTACGTTGTTCCATTTTATGACAAGCTATGCAAAAAATATCAAAAGTTTCTTTCCCGGCAGCTGCCATGTCTTGATCAATTTCGTCATCCAATTCAACGTGATCGATAGGACCTACCCCTTTATTGTCTAGGCTGGGAAGGTCTATTATGCTCTCGCCCTCTTCAGCATCACCTTCTTCTTTATCAGCAGAGGCTATTTCTTGAAGACCAATTTTGATAGGTTCCTTTTTATCCTTATGATAGGGTCCTTGACAGGAAGCCAAGAAAACGAACAAAGGAATAAATAACAAAAGATTTTTGATGATTCTCATAATTCAACATGTTTAATTTAAGAGGTACGTCAAAAGATTCACGTATATTTCAAAAAGCAAATTTAAATGATTTTTCTAAGCCTTTGATAGTTTTTCCTTAATTATAATCATTCAAGATAAGCCGACTAATCAATTGCTTTTCCTAAATTAATAATTAGAAAGATATGTGAAAACCGGTAAACATTTAAATTCTTATGGCTTTATTTGTCAACAAGCAAAACAACGATTATGATATTATGGGAAACTTATAATATGTAATCTCGAGACAGGATCAAATTGACAGCGATTTAGCTCTGGAGAAAAGGAACATATTGCAAAGCCCATAAGAATTTTTAAATTTGACCTTTATTATAAATAAAATTTGATAAACCTACACACCCCGTCTTTTTCTTTTCAATATCTTATTAAAGATTTTTGTATAAAAAGGTTTTATTTTTTTGTGATTTTAATCGGACTGAGTTTCAGTGGGTTCTCACAAACCAAAATTGGCGGATATATTGTTGATACAGAAGGGGAGCCTATGGCCTACACCAATGTCATTTTTATAAACTCTTCTGAAGGTACTATTTCAGACGAAAACGGGAGGTTTTATTTAGAATCAGAAAACACTTATGACGCTGTAGAATTTTCTTTTACCGGATTCAAAACAGTAACCCTTCCGTTGCGCGAAAAAAAGACGCTAAATATTGAGGTTGTCATGGAGTATGACGCAGAGGAATTGGGATCGATTCACCTTTACACCGGAAAAACCTCTAAGAAAAACAATCCTGCAATTGACATTCTTCGTAAAATCTGGGCGAATAAAAGGAACAACGGAGTTCATCAATACGATCAGTATGAGTTTGATAAATACGAAAAATTAGAGTTCGATATAAACTCCATCGACAGCACGATGATAAAAAGCGGAATTTTTAAGGGAATGGAATTCATTT
>DATGSA010000238.1:0-24935 GCA_035303085.1 Flavobacteriaceae bacterium | reverse complement strand
CCTTTTACGGTAATAAATCCTCTATCATCTTGTGTGCGAATACGCACATTTCTCTCTGCAGAGGAATTTAAATAACCTTGAACAATTTTATATTGTTCTGTAGCATCTGTCTTATAACTATTGCCACTAACTAAAAATTTTCTTTCAATTTCCTGTAAGTTCAAATCACTTAATGTTCTTCCCGGGGTGGGGTGAATATTTTCTTTCATTTCTTTTATCAATTTATTTTTTTTTAGTTAAACCAACAAGTTTTTCTATTCACTTCAAAATTACTTTTACTTTTCCGAAAATCTAAAAAAACTGTTTTTCCTATTTGTTTTATATTATACTTTAAAAATAATTTTCTTTCTCAAAATTTTAAAACTGATAACTCAGTCCTATCATTCCTTGTATTCCTTGTACCTTGTAATTATACCAACGATCATAGTTGTCATTTAGCAAGTTATTCCCTTTAAGGAAAAATCCAATTTGATCATTTAGCTGATAATTCACGCGTAAATTAGCATCTAAAAACCCTTTGGCCTTTACTACTTTTGGGTCATCATAATCTATTATAAAATCTTTTCGTTCTCCAACATAAAACAGCTCAGCCCCTACATTCCATTTTTCCGAAATCAGATAATCTCCGGTTATATTGGCTTTCAAACTTGGCAGGTTCCAAGCTTCTGCCGGTATTTCATCATCGCCTCTTTCATTTACAGAATGATTGGCAAATGTAACTCCCAAACCAAACTGTAAATCTTCCTCCATTTTATATTCTAATCCCGCTTGAAAATAGAAGGTTTTGATATCCTGATAACTCACTACAAAAGCGTTGTTATAAGTGAACTCCTCCGTCGGTTCTCGAAAGGTTTCAGAATCCGCATGAAAAAGGGCTTGATCTTTTACCGATTTGTATCCCGCTCGTGCGTCATAAAACAACTCATCTGTCAATAATCCCTTAGCTCCCAAAAACAAGTCGAATTGGGTATGCGTTGGTGCAATAGCCAGTTGCGGAGCCACATACGGATTCTCTTGTGCAAAACCGTAGTAGGAGTTTTGATCCAATCCGCCATCCAATCCGGCATAAGCTGTCAAAAACTCTTCCGCTATGTGATAACTTGCTTTTATTTTTGGATGCAGGTAAAACTTCTGATCGCTGTGCTCTATATCCGCCGAATAAAAAATCTCTGCTCCTAAAGTGAAAGCGATATCTCCATAATCATAGTTGTAGCTCGGATAGACTCCCACGTTCATAAAGCTGTATTTCGTATGGTTTGATAAACCATGATTTTTAAACTTTCCACTTAGAAAATCTAAGGTAACATCCGTAGTGATGTTTTCATCATTCACCTCAAATTTGAGTTTCGGTTTTAAAATTATTCTGTTTTCACTACTGCTAAAATCATCTTTAAAGTGTTGGAAATTCAAATCAGCACGATCAAAAACTCCTTTTTTCATTTCCAAGTTTCCATCTAAAGAAAGGCCGATGTAATTATGTCTGGGATTAACTTCATCTAAGGTACTAAGCGTGAAAACATTATCGAAAATTCCATACCAGTTATATTGTTGATGTAAAAATCCTATTCTACCTCCCCAAAAGAACTTGTCTTCTTCTGATTTCAAACCCATTCCAAACTTCGTGTCAAAATATTTATCGTCTCCTTTTAAAGCCAAATCTTTAATTCCTCCTTGCGAAGAATTATGTTGTAAGTCGATAGTGAACCTCTTCCTATCTCCTACATCCAAATCGGTGTAAAATTCTGCGTGTATATTGGTGTAATTTCCAATTCCCAAGGCGGCATAACTGTCATATAATTCAGGTTGACGGATTCGCTTCACACCGGAAGCCCTTCCTTTTTCAGGAGTAAAAGTGGAAGCCACCGGAACAGAATGAATGTCGTATTCAATTTCTTTCTTTTCAAAAAGTGATGCTTCTCTTTCTTGCGACGGTTTTTGTCTGATTTTTATCGCATCGCTTACTGTTGGCGAATAAGGTTTAATAATAATGAGTCTTTGCGTATCAATCTCATCGGTTTCTGTAGTGTCCTGTTGCGCCCAAAGCACCCCTCCGGTTAAAAAGCATAACAGCAATAATATTTTTTTTAAAAACACTTGCATAGATTGTGAATTGGTTTTTATTAAGCTTGTAGTATTGATGAAAGTCATCAGCATGGAGAAAATTCTATTCATCTATCGAGGCATTAATTTTAGCTTCTTCAGCTTTGATTCTTTTTAATTCCTCTTCTGCTTCTGATACTATTTCCGGATATTCTTTAAAGTTATCAATCACATTTTGCAGTATATAAGTGGCTTGATAAGCATCTTTTAAATCGTAAAAGTTTTTTCCCATCAACATTAATCCTTTCACACTATATTCTCTATAACCTGAATAGTCTTTGGCTAAAACTTGAACAGACTCATTGGAAGCTTGATAATTTCCGGCTTTTCGTTTAAAGTAAGCATCATAATATTGTGCTTCTGCTCCTAAAGCACCGCTTGCCGATTTATTTAACTCAGCATAAGCTGCTTTGGCTTTGTCTTCATCTCCTGTTTTCATTGCTGAACGCGCAATAAATATCTGTGCATCACTTCGAGCGCGCTCACTGGCTTTATCATTATTTAAAACTTTTTCAGCATAACTGACCGTTTCGGAATAATTCTTTAAATCATAATAAGCTTTCATCAGATTCGATTGTGCAAATGTGATGTTTTGCTGTAAATTGGCTTCACCTTCTAATCGTTTTAAAACCGGAAGTGCTTTTTCATATTGATTTTCTTCCAGATAAATTCGCGATAAATTTTCTAAGGATTTTTCGGTGAACTCACTTCTGCTTTTTTCTATCACATATACATAATGAGGCTCAGCTTCCTCAAAGTCATTCTTCTTATACAACAGCTGGGCTAACTGAAAATGTGCGCGCAACGCTTTTGAACCATTCGGGAATTTATCGAGATATTGACCAAACCCTTTGATTGCCGCTTCTTCATCTTGATCGATCAATCTATTCTCCGCCGATTCAAAAGAAGCATCTTCAACATCCGATTCAGAAACACTTACATAATCCAAAGTTTTCACCCAATTGGCATAATCATCTACTTTTCCGATATCTACGTATATATTTCTTGCAGAAGTTACCGCCTGATTGGCTTCGTCTGTATTAGGGAAATCCTTGGCAACTTTTTTGAATTTCGTTAAAGCCTCCTCGTTTTCTCCGGTGTTGTAATAAATCAATCCTTGTTTCATCAATGTTCTGGAGATATAATTGCTGCGCGGAGTTTCTTTTAAAATCCTGTCATAAGCAGCAATTGCCTCAGTAGGACGATCTTCAGCCACATAAGTATTTCCCAATTCATAAAGCGCGTCGTCTTTATACAGTGACTTGGGGTATTTGTTGAGAAAGGCATTCAATTCCTCAATTTTTCGCTGATTTCTATCGACAAATCCATAGCTGATTGCTTTTTGGTAATAAGCATAATCATTGTCTACTCCTTTTTGTTCGATAGCTTTGTTGTATTCTTCCATTGCCGACCAATAGTTACTCTGCGCAAAATAACTATCGCCCAAACGAACCCAAGCGTCATTTTTTTCCTTAGGATCAATTCCGCTTTTTGATGCAAAGATTTTGAATTGTTGAGCCGCATTTTCATATTTCTGTTGATTGAAGTATGCATAACCCATATTATAGGCTATGTTTTTATATTCGTCGGTAGATTTTGCAGCAGATAGCTTTTTAAAAGCTCTATAATTTTTAATAGCCCGATCATATTGATTTAAATTATACGCCGATTCTGCCTTCCAAAAAGTTGCACGCGCCGTGAATTCAGCATCAATTTTTTCCGAAAGAGATTTTTCAAAAGCTTCCTTTGCCTCGGCATAATCTTGTTCATCATACAATTCTAACCCGCGGTAAAAAGCTACTTTTTGATATACTTCCGGTTGATCAAAAGTAGGATCATATTCCATCAACTCCATCGCCTTCTCATAATTTTTAGAGGTGATGTAAGAATCGACCAACAAAGATTGAATCTCCGCTCTTGCCGAAGTCTGCGGATAATCTTCTAAAAAATGCGTCAACACTTCAGGAATACTTTTATAGTTGTTTCCGATTTCGTAACTCAACTTGGCATAATTTAAAGCAGCGTCTTCTTTGATGTCTTCATAGAAATTCATTTCCGAAGCATTTTTAAAAGCGTTTAAGGCTTGCTGCTTTTTATCCAATTGAATATAAGATTCAGCTAAGTGATAATAGGCATTTTGCGCTACGCCATCTCTTCCATCTATAATTTTATTAAACTGAGAAATGGCTTTTTCATAATCTCCTTGTTTGTAATATGCATATCCCAATTGATAAAAATCCGTATTATTCCAACGCCCTCTTTTACCTTCATATTGCTCTAAATAAGGAATAGCTTGCTCATACTGTTCGAGGTTGAAATAGCTTTCCCCTATGATTTTATTAAGCTCCGAGGTTTCTCTTCGATTAGATTTAGGCAACTGTTCCTTAGCCTGGGCAATAGCATTTTCAAAATCGCCGGATTTAAAACTGATATTACTTTGAAAGTAAGAAACATTTTTATCAGTTTGGTCTTCTTGATCCACCTCTTCAAATAATTCTTGTGCTTTTTTATAATCGTCTCCTTCATAAGCCAAATACCCTAAGTAATATTTAGCCTGAGAGCCATATTTTTTGGTGTTCTGAACACGGCCAAAGTATTTTTTTGCTTTGTCTTTATCTCCGGCTTTAAAAGCGACATAACCCCTATTGAAATTATACCCCTCTCTTTCGTAACCGGACAATTTATTGGGATCGACTTTCTTAAACCATCTTCCGGCAGTTCTATATTGACCGTTTTGGAAGTAATAATTGGCTACTTCACTATAGGCTGAGTTTCTTTTTGGACTTTCAGGATAGGTTTGCACAAAATTCATCATTCGCTTTTCCGCATCGTGTTCTTGCAGATGAACCGCGGCCATGGCGTCGTAATAAGTAGCTTCCGCCTTGAGATTGTCTTGTGAAGTGGTGTTTATCAACTGTTGCAAAATCAATCGTGCACCTTGATATTCGCTTTTCTTATATAGTTCCATTGCATGTTGCAACTTCCCGTATTCATCGGTATAAGCAGCACTCTGTTGACCAAAAACACCGGCGTAAAAAAGTATTCCAAAGAGGAACAAAATGCTTGTTCGTTGAAGCATATCCATTAGGTTTATAAAGTTTTCAAAGGTAATTCAATCTCCCAATTTAATAACGCAAGAAATTCTTAATAATTACAATTGTACTCTGGGAAAAGTAAATCAAAAATAAAGTGAACCAAAGCTTTTAACTAAACTTTCGCTTTAGCTCATCAGGGATAATTGTCAAAATTAAAACAACCTGTAAAAGTAATGATATTATTTTTCACATTAAGAATTTTGTTTATAAAGTAGCTTCGAACAAACAACAATATTTTTATTTTTAAATATATTTGCAGAACCATCTTAATTATTGAGTTTTATACAATAGATTAGTCATAACAAAAAATGGTTTTTGTTCTTCAATCTCTGTATTAAAATATCATTTTAGGGATCAAGTTCAGAACATTCCTTTTCGTATTTTTACATCTATTTTAAATAAGCTACCTTTAACGCATAAAACAAATACTATGGCTGACACGATTCTAAAATTGAGCAATGCTGCTATTTACCAAAGAGAGAACCTCATCCTTTCCGATGTCAACATCGAGGTCAACAAAGGAGAGTTTGTATATCTCATCGGGAAAACCGGTACGGGGAAGAGTAGTTTTATGAAAACGCTTTACGGTGATTTGCCACTTACAGAGGGAGAAGGTGAAATTGTGAATTACAACTTGCGCACCTTAAAATCTCGCGAAATCCCATATTTACGACGAAAGTTAGGCATTGTCTTTCAAGATTTTCAGCTGCTCAACGACCGAACGGTCCGTGGAAATCTGCTTTTTGTTTTAAAAGCAACCGGATGGAAAGATAAAATCGCTATGGACAGCAAGATTGATGAAGTTTTAGGAAAAGTGGGCATGAAAACAAAGGATTTTCAATATCCTTATCAACTTTCCGGAGGAGAACAACAACGCGTGGCTATTGCCAGAGCTTTACTCAATGATCCTGTGCTAATTTTAGCCGATGAGCCCACAGGAAATTTAGACCCACAAACTTCTGTAGAAGTGATGGAACTTCTCCGTGATATCAACGATCAAGGTAATTCCATTTTAATGGCAACCCACGATTATGCTTTACTGCTGAAATATCCGTCAAAAACCTTAAAATGTGATGGTCAGCGCGTTTTTGAAGTACGACAAAAAAGTGCGTAACACAAAAGATTTCAAATATGCTTTCTATTTTAATTCCTGTTTATAATTATGACATTCATCCCCTGGTCAAGGAGCTTTATCTTCAAGGGGTGCAGCAGGAAATAGATTTTGAAATTCTCATAGCCGATGACGCTTCCACAAATCCGGCGCTTAAAGCAAAAAGTCAGTATTACAACAAACTCGAGCATTGTAAGGTCTTTGTTTTCTCAAATAATAAAGGTCGAACCTACACGCGTAATTTCTTGGCAGAGAAAGCTGCTTCTGATAAGATTTTATTTTTAGATGCCGATATTCTTCCAAAAAAGGATGATTTTTTAATCAAATTTCTTCAACATCAATCAGAAGCAGATTTGATTTTCGGGGGGATTGATTACACTACAAAACCACCAAGCTGGGATAAGCGATTGCGATGGAAATATGGGAGAAATCGCGAAGCGCGCAGCTTGAAAGAACGACAAGAAAACCCTTATATCAGTATTATTTCCGGCGCTTTGTTTGTGAAGAAAGATCTATTTATAAAGGTCAATAAAGAGCTACAAAACGCCTACGGTTTGGACAGCGTTTTCGTCGAGAACTTAAAAAACACGCGAGCTAAAATTCTCCATATCGATAATCCGGTAGTTCATTTAGGGTTAGAAAGCAATATTGATTTTATACATAAAAGCGAGAAAGGACTTCAATCGCTGGTGGAGTTAGAAAAAGAAAACAAAGTAGGAATAGATTATCGCGCCGTACAAAGAGCTTATAAAAAATTAAACTCCTTGGGAATGTGTGGTGCCTTTTGTCGTTTTTATAAAATGTATCATACTATTATAAAAAGAAATTTACTCAGCAAAAACCCTTCTCTGTTTTATTTTGATTTATACAAGTTGAATTATTATATCCGGTTGAAAAGAGCATAGATTTTAGCCGCTGCGACAAAACCCCAAACTGCGCTGCGCTTGTATGGGGTTATCGATGTTGAACTCCTTCGGAGTTTTTGGATATTGCTGGGTATTTAATCTTGAAATAGAGATTTAGAAATTGTAATCGGCATTTATTAAGATTTTATATATCAGCAAACAAAGCTCCTTTCCTTTTCAAGGAAAGGACAGCTTAGCAATTCAAACTTGTTTGAATTACTAAGCAGGTAAGGTTCCTGTTATTTTGAATTAGGAAGTTTTCTCTACTACTTGGTTGTGACTGTCCACCATTAACACATTTACTTAATCTAATAAAGAGTAACGAACCATAGAGCATCAAAGAAGAATACAAATTCAATGCTTTTTCACCTGAATGCGTTCCCGAATTTCATTACCTTCTTGATCAATCACGGTTAAAATATAATCTCCCGGAGAAGGTTTCACACTGATTTCGTGAAATTCATCAGTTTGTCCTAAATAGGTTTCATTGAGATACCAATATATTTTACTGGTATTTCCTCTGTGCGCCAATTTAAAAATCACATCATTGACTTCCTCGTCAAAATCTTTGGGAAGAATTACAGACTCATTGGGTTTGGGATAAATAAAAGCCATCAATTGTTGACCATCCTGTAAACAATCGCTTCTGTAAGGAGGTAAAGTCTTATAATTTGGATGTTGCTGTTTGTAGTAATACTCTTCGACAGGAGGTAGAGAAAACCAATTTTTCACTACGATTTCGGCTAAAGGATAACAAGAGGAATTGACTTGATATTGCTCGGTTTGATTCAGAAAAACCCGATGGTGGTATTGACAAGTTTTTGTTTTTTGTCCTTTCCGAGGAATCCACTGTTCAGATACATCATCACAATATACCCCGGCTAATTGTCCGCTTTGTTTACAAATATCTGCTTGCATCATATCATCAAAAGGACGGCTGAACCAATTGGATTTTGGAAGTGCGGTCAATACATCAAAAAACACCGGAGCTGCTGCTTCAATTCCTACTAATCCGGGTCTTCCTTCTCCGTCGGCATTCCCCACCCAGACGCCAATTACATAATCAGGAGTGGTGCCTACCGCCCAAGCATCTTTAAAACCATAACTGGTCCCGGTTTTCCAAGCGATGGGTTGAGCGCTATCAAAAACCTCCCAATTAGCATCTCCAATAGGTCGATTCAGATCTCTTAAAGCTAGCAAAGTTTGATAAACGGCACCCGCGCCATAAACCGGAGCGGAATGGTGAATCTTTCCTATGTCAACTTCCGAATTAGCGGCATAAACAGGATTAACAAATTCATTTGAAAAATATTCACTTGAACTGTTTTGATAATTATTCAAAATTGAGGCCATTCCGGCGTATGCTTTGGTCACATCCCAAAGGCTGCTTTCCGCTCCCCCGACAATCATTGGTAAACCGTAATATTCCGCGGGTTTATCGATATGTTTTTGATTGGTTTTGTCGATTAATCTGGTAAATCTATCCAAACCGTATTCCTTCAGCATACCGACAAAAGGTACGTTCAATGATTTGGTTAAAGCCATATTGGCCGGTACAACACCGGAATAATTTTTCTGATAATTCTTGGGGGTATAGCCATCTATATTTGTCGGTACATCCCGCACTAAGGTTTTGGGAAGAATATCGCCTGCATCAAGCATAGCGGCATATAAAAATGGTTTCAACACACTGCCGGTACTGCGTGGTTTAGAAATAATATCAACAAAGCTATTGTTTTCAATTCCACTATCTGTGTTTCCAACATAAGCCAAAACTTTTCGAGAATCAACATCCAGAACCAACACTGCCATATTGTGAATCTGATTGGTTTTAAAAACTTGATAATGAGCGTTTACAATCTGATTAATCTTGCGTTGTAAATGATAATTTAGGCTGGAAGTGAAAATCACTTTTGGTTGTTTTTTTCTGATTTTCTCCGTAAAATGCGGTGCTAAATCTGGCAATTTCAAAGGCTTGTCGGGTAAAGGTTCTGCTATGGCCAATTCATAAGTGGTCTGATCGATGATTTTCTTGGTGAATAACTTTTTCAGTAAGTTATCGCGTTTTGCTTTTAAAGCGCTTTCATTTTTCCCCGGAAAAATAAGCGAAGGAGCATTGGGTAAAACCGCTAATGCTGCTGTTTGTCCCCAGCTCAAATCTTCCGGTGGAATTCCGAAATATCGCCAAGAAGCAGCTGGCAGCCCTACGACATTGCTTCCAAATGGCGCGTGAGAAGCATAAAGTTTTAAAATTTTTTCTTTGGAATATTTGGCCTCTAAACGAGTAGCTTGAAAAGTTTCAATGAACTTTTCCCAATAAGTACGTTTGTTGTTTTTATGCGCCAATCGCATTACTTGTTGGGTAATCGTACTTCCGCCACGTCTTTTGTCGGTGGTGAGGTTATGCCAAAAAGCTTTTGCTGTAGAAACCGGATTGAATCCAGGGTGTTGATAAAAATATTCATCTTCAAATAACAAAATGGATTGTTCAAACCGATAAGGAATCGAATCCATTTCAGGAAATCTCCATTGTTCGTCTTCGGCGATACGCGCTCCTAAAAGATGACCTTCTCGACTGTTGACCACTGTACTGGTTGGTACTTCAAACAATTTAGCGGGCAAACAAAAAAGCCAAATCAATAGTAAAAGAAGAATTCCCGCAATTTTAAAACCGGGGGATTTATAAATTCTTTTAATATTGATTTTCAAGACCATCTTGATTTTTGAAAATTATTATAAAGCTTGTTTGTTACTTCTGCGATACAAAATACATTATTTTTAGATTTTAAAAGATTCTCTGTTTACAAATTATATCAAACCGATTTAATCTGATCGTTTTGGCATAAAGCGGCAAGAAATAGGCTGATTTGTCTATGTTACTTAAAATCAATTTCCTTGCGCTATTAACTTAGTCTAAACTTGTAAATGATAAGAATTTTAAAATTATTAGATTTGATCCTTAAATAAAAGGAAAGAAAAACAGTGGAGATTAGAGCAATGCGCATCTTTATTGAACAGGAAACTTCTGTTTTTCAATAAAATATCATCAAGTAATTAATCTGTTGAGTTTTATCTGTGAGGCACAAAGGGTTTGTTGCGTTTAACTTCAACACTTGATAGACAAGAAATAAGAATGCTTTTTAACTCGATAGATTTTGCGATTTTCTTGCCGACGGTTTTCCTGCTGTATTGGCTAATCCCGAATAAAAATATAAAACTTCAAAATTTATTAATTGTAGCAGCTAGTTATGTCTTCTATGGTTGGTGGGATTGGAGATTCTTATCACTGATTATTTTCAGTACCATTGTGGATTATACCGTTGGTATAAAACTCAAAAATGAAGAAAACCAATCTAAACGGAAAGTTCTTTTATGGACAAGCATCTTGGTCAACTTGGGCTTTTTAGGATTCTTCAAATACTACAATTTTTTTCTTGAAAACTTTATAACTGCCTTTTCATTTTTTGGGACGGAGATCAAAGCTAATACTTTAATTATTGTTTTACCTGTTGGAATTAGTTTCTACACCTTTCAAACACTGAGTTATACAATTGATGTTTATAAAAGAAAACTGAAACCGACAAAAGATATAATTGCGTTCTCTGCATTTGTAAGTTTTTTCCCTCAATTAGTTGCAGGGCCAATTGAAAGAGCGACAAATTTATTACCTCAATTTTATCGCAAACGTAATTTCAATTATTTAAAAGCAACAGATGGAGCTCGCCAAATACTTTGGGGCTTGTTCAAGAAAATAGTGATTGCCGATAATTGTGCTGAGTTTGCTAACCAAATTTTCAGTAATTCAGCAGATATGAATGGTAGCACGCTTGCTTTGGGAGCTTTGTTTTTTACCTTTCAAATTTATGGAGATTTTTCAGGATATTCGGATATTGCCATAGGTACGGCAAGACTTTTTGGATTTGACCTGATGAGGAATTTTGCTTTTCCTTATTTTTCGCGAGATATGGCCGAGTTTTGGAGACGTTGGCACATCTCACTCTCCACTTGGTTTAGAGATTATCTTTATATCCCGTTAGGGGGCAGCCGAGGCGGTACATGGATGAAGGTTAGAAATACATTTATAATTTTCATAGTAAGTGGATTTTGGCACGGGGCTAATTGGACATTTATTGCCTGGGGAGCCTTAAATGCTATTTACTTCTTACCTTTATTGTTGACCCATAAAAACAGAAAACATTTAGAAATAGTAGCACAAGGAAAATATTTGCCAACCCTTCAAGAGTTGTTTTTAATGCTGATCACTTTTGGATTAACTGTTTTTGCCTGGATCTTTTTTAGAGCGGAGAATATCGGACATGCCTTCAATTATATCTCCGGAGTTTTATCCCCTTCATTTTTTGAATTTCCGGATTTTGCAAACAAGAAAAGAGCTTTAATAACATTGATTCTTATAGGTGTTTTCCTCTTAATAGAATGGTCAGGAAGAGAACAGGAATTCGCCATAGAAAAACTCGGTATGAAGTGGAAGCCGGCTTTAAGATATAGTATGTATTACGGAATTATTATTGCGATATTTTGGTTTGGTGGAAAGCAGCAAGAATTTATTTACTTCCAGTTTTAGAAAATACGATGAAGCACTTCTTAACAAAAATACTTGTTTTCTCTCTGCCGATTGTAGCTGTGGCAATGTTTATGGAAGTTTTATTGAGAAACATACCTAATGATTACTTGTATAAAAAAGATTTTTTAGACAATCATGCCGCTGAGGTTGAAAATTTAATTTTGGGAAGTTCTCATGCCTATTATGGTTTAAATCCGGAGTATTTTTCCGACAATACATTTAACGCGAGTCATATCTCTCAAAGCATCGACTATGATTACGAATTATTGAAAAAATATAAAGACCAATTAGAGGGTTTAAAAACGATTGTATTACCAATCTCATATTTTACCTTATTCGAGAGGCTTGAAAAAGGACCGGAATCTTGGCGTGTGAAAAATTATACGATTTATTATGAAATAAATTCCTCCAAATCGATTACTTCTTATTCGGAAGTGCTTGCTAATCAGCTAAAAATAAATATGCAGCGATTGGTGGAGTATTATCGATTTAATAATTCGGCTATAACAAGTTCAAGTTTGGGTTGGGGTACAAGTTTTAATTCTGAAAATGCTCGGGATTTAATAAAGACGGGCAAAAACACGGCAATAAAACATTCCGTAGAAAATATGACCTCGCAAAAGCATCAGAAAATATTTGATGATAATCTTGAAACGCTCAATTTAATTCTGCAGTGGGGTGAATCGAATGATGTTGAGGTTTTACTCTTCACACCACCTGCTTTTAAAACCTACCGTAGGAATCTAAATAATAAACAATTGACCAAAACGATAAAAGCCACAAAAGCAATTTGTGCAAAATACCAAAACTGTACTTATGAGAATTTGTTGAGCGATAAAAATTTTGTTGCGAAAGATTTCTATGACGCAGACCACTTATCAGAAATTGGAGCTAAAAAGTTGTCAAGATTAATAGACGAGAAAATCACAGAACTTAAATGATGCATTAATACACAGATTTTATACTTTAAAAGGTATTAAACTACCGCTGCCAAACGTCTAAATACCGCTGCGCAACTTTTTTATAGTCGTGCTCAGCTTTTATAAAATCACGGGCATTTTTGCCAATTCTTTCAATCTCATCGGGGTTTTCAATTAAGTGCACTAATTTCTTCACCAGATAATCCACGTCGGGCAAAGCATTGATACAAACTTCATCTTCTTTTAAATTGAAGTGTGATAGAAATTCTTTTTCCGCACCGGTGAAAACAACTTTCCCCGCCGCCATCGCTTCCAAGGCATTGTATCCCTGTTGAAAGCTATAAACTTGATCCAGCAGAATATGCGCTTTGGCATAGCTTTGAATATACTCGTTATACGGCAGATTCTCAGCTTTGATAACTTCTACTTTATCCGGATATTTTTGTTGAATTTCAGTTAGCGCCTTTTCAAAAAAATCAATTCCTTTTCTGAAGTAATTGCTTCTATTAATTCCCAAAAACAGCACTATTTTATCGGAATTTTTAAAGGGTAAAAACTTGATTTTTGAAACATTCACCGGATTTGGAAGCAATCCTAAGTATTTCGGATGATTTTCTAAAGGAATATGATAATCCATATCCGAAGCGATTACTCCCTCAATAATATCGGAAAACAAATGTTTATGTAGTTGTTGGTATTCAGGTTCTAAATATCTCAGACCACTTTGATAGTGTGATTTTTCAATTCTATTCTCTAAAAGGGGCGTAAAAATAGAATATCTTATTTTTTTATCCATCGCAAAAGAAACACTGGTGAAATCTGTTCCACATGACAAGAGAAAAACCTTTTTATTATGTTTTTTGAGAAAGTCGATGATTTTTATTTCTTCACTGGGCTGAATACCTAAAGGAGATTCGTTGATGAGTTGCACCACATCAAAATTTTTTAATTTTTCAGAATTCGAGAAGAATTGACGCGAAACACTGAGGCTGGTTAAATCTTTTTTAGACAGCTTATAAATTCCTACTTTCATCTTTTTGCTCAATCCTCGATCAAAACGGCGTTCAAGCAGCAAATCGGCAGGGAGGTTTTTAAAATAATCTCCGGTTGCGATGAGAAATACTTCATGTCCTAAAGCCAGAAGTCCTTCTTTTAAAGAATTATGCAATCTGCTATATTCGCCAACCAATAAAATCCGCATAAAAGGTATATTTGAGCAATGATTTCAAAAATAGGATAATAATATGGTAAACGATAGGGCAAAAGACAAGATAAAAATTTGCTTAGTGGCAATTTCCTATGGAAAAGGAGGAGCCGAGCGTTCCACTTCTTTATTATCCCAGATGTTGACTGACGTTGGATTTGCAGTTACCAATGTGATATTAACCGACAGAATTGATTATGAGTTTTCCGGGGAATTATTCAACCTTGGGAAAGATAAAAAACAACCTGATTTACCTTATAAAAGATTGCAACGATTTAAAAAACTGCGAGAATTTTTCAAAAGAGAAAAATTTGATTTGATTATTGATAACCGTCCCAAAAATGCTTGGCCCAGAGAATTGTTTTATTTGAATTATATCTATCGTCAACAAAAGACAGTTTATGTAGTCCGCAATTTTGACTTGGATAATTACTTAACCGACAAGGATTGGATGGCCAGAAAAATGATTGATGCTTGTGTAGGGTTAGTCGGAGTATCAAAAGAAATTTCAGCAACTTTAAATGAAAAATATCAAACCGATAAGTTTAAAAGCATTTATAATCCGGTTGAAGAATTACCTATTATAAAGCCTGACATTTCACTTCCTGAAAATGAATATATCTTGTTTTTAGGTCGATTAAATTCAAGGTTGAAAAATATTCCGTTATTATTAGAAGCTTATAGTTTATCGGGGTTAAAAGAGAAAAACATTCCTTTATTGATGATGGGAGATGGTAATCCTGAACAATGGACGGAAAAGATTAAGGAGTTAAATCTTGAAACATCAGTTCGTTTTTTACCGTATGATAATCAAGTGGGATATTATTTAAAAAACGCAAAGTTCTTGGCTTTGTCAAGTCGTTTAGAAGGATTTCCAAGAGTGTTGATCGAATCGCTTTCTGTCGGCACACCGGTAGTTTCAGTTGACTGTTCAAGCGGGCCAAAAGAAGTTGTTCAACATGAATATAACGGTTTGTTGGTTCCTAATTATCAACCGGACTTGTTGGCGAAAGCTATGGTGAGAATGACAGAAGATGAGGAGTTGCATAAAACCTGTAAAGCAAATGCACAAAAAAGCATAGCTCACTTAAAAAAACCGGTTATTGCAAATCAGTGGAAAAACTATATCAATGAATTATTAGAAACGCATTGAACGAAAGATAAACTCGAAGTTTTCCGAGTAATTTTAATTTTAAAATCTTTAAAAACAGCTTTCACAATTAATCTGACTTAAAATTTATATTTTTGATAAAAGTTTTAATCCCAAAAACATGAGTGAGATTTCAGATGTTGAAATAAAAGAAATTCCAACGATAGAAGACTACCGTGGCAATATTGGTGTGGTAGAAAAAGCTGTTTTTGGCTATCCGGTGAAACGCACGTATTATTTGTTTGATGTGCCGAGTTCTGCCACAAGAGGTGGACACTCACATAAAAATATACATTCAACTTTAGTCGCGGTAAGCGGGAGTTTTGAAGTGGTGCTCAAGGATGGAAAAGAAGAAAAAACGGTATTCCTGAATAAGCCCAACTTGGGCTTGCACATTGTTCCTGGAATTTGGCGAGAATTAAAAAACTTTTCTTCCGGTGCGGTTTGTCTGGTTTTTGCTTCTGAAGAGTTTTCTGAAGAAGATTATATCCGTGATTTTCAGGAGTTTCTCGAGAGTAAAAAACAATCGTAGAATATGAAGTTTTCTGTGGCTATTGCGGTTTATAACAAAGCGCCTTTTATTGCAGAGACTTTGAAAAGTGTATTAGCGCAGACTTATACTGACTTTGAAATTGTAATCATCAATGACGGCTCAACCGATAATAGCGAAGAGGAAATACTAAAATTTAAAGACCCGCGAATTCGTTATTTTAAACAAGAAAATCAAGGCGCCGGAGCAGCGAGAAATGCAGCGATTAAAAAAGCCAAATATCCTTATATCGCTTTGTTGGATGCAGATGACTATTGGTTTCCGTTTTATTTAGAAGAACAAAAAAAGAGTATTGAAAAGTTTCCGGAGGAATTTGTTTTCGCTACCGCGATGCAAAAGAAAATAGGCGATCAGGTTTTTGATAAACAATATTCGGTTGATCTTAATTTGGCGGAAATTATTCGAGTGAATTATTTTGAAGCGAGTTATTTATATTCTGTTTTGCACAGTTCTTCTATGGTAATTCACAAAGCGGTATTCGACAAAATAGGGGATTATGATCCATCGATAAAAAGAGGACAGGATACGGATTTATATGTAAGAATCGGATTGGAATATCAAGTGGTTTTTTCCAAGAGAATTTGTGCCCAACACATTATCCGAGAAAACAGTTTGTTTATGACCACTAAAAGTTTGGCAGATAAAGCTGATTTTGAAGCTTATGAAGTTTATGAAAAAGAAAATCCAGCACTGAAAAAATTTTTGGATTTAAATCGGTACTCCTTGGCGATTTTGGCGAAATTAGATAGTGATAAAAAAGGTTTTGAAAGAAATTATCAGAAAATAGACCTGCAAAACTTGAGTAAACGACAGCGATTTTTACTCAATCAAAACAAAAGCGTTTTAAAATCTTTGATGAAAGTAAAGAGTAATTTGGAAAGTTTGGGGATGAGGTTAGGTACTTTTAAATCATAAAACGATGAGATATTATTTATTTGCGATAATTGTTTTTTGGGCAAACAAGGGTTTTTCTCAAAATGGAGAGGATTTTTATATCGAATTTAAAACAGATCCAAAAATCGTTCAAACTGTGCAAAACCAAAGAGGTGTAAATACTTTTATGACCTCTTCTTTTGAATTATCTGAATTTTTGAATAATCAAAATGTTTTAAGTTTAGAGAAAGCATATCCTACGGCAAGTTCTGAACGATTACAAAGAATTTATAAATTGAAATTAAGAGATAGTTCCACTATATCGGCTTTTAAAAAGAGGCCGGAAGTTGTGAATGCTTCTCCAAGAGACAAACCGGATTTAAGTAATTCTTATCCCAACGATTATTTGGATAAAAATGGAAATCCCGATCCCGGATTGCAGTTGGTTCGGGCACCACAAGCTTGGCAAATTACCAAAGGAGACTCCGCTGTGGTAGTCGGTATTGTAGATCGTGGTTATGATAGAGAACACGAAGAATTGGAAGGAAAAATTGTTTCTGAAATCAAATTAGGAAACGAAAGTAGTTCTAACCACGGCACCGGAGTCGCCGGTATTCTTGCGGGAAATACCAATAATGGGAAAGGTTTTGCAAGTATCGGATACCACACCAAACTCGCTATGGTTACAGGAACTTATCCGCTTGAAAGAGGATTGGATTCTATTTCTAAAGTGCCGGGAATAAGAATTATCAATGCAAGTTGGGGGTTTTGCAATGCATCCGGAAAAAGCAAATCAGTGGAAAGATTGGATAGCATTATCGAAAAAGTAAGAAAAAGGGATGTACTGGTTGTTGCTGCTGCAGGGAACGGAAAAAACATGCGTTGCAAGTTAAATGAAGAAGATAGAATAAACGGATATCGTTATCCGGCTTCTTATGATTTAGACAATGTGATTTCGGTAACTTCTGTAGGGAATAAATACCCTTATGGACATTATAGCGATAAGTATAAAAAAACTGGTTGGAGGGATTGTCATGAAAACAACCCTTTTACAGATGATCCGAGTTTATTGAATAAGCACACCCACAATGATCGAGTAGATATCACCGCTCCCGGAATCCGGATTAATATGATAGATAAAGGAAATACTTATAAAAATGATGTTTGGGCTACTTCCGGCGCTACTCCTTTTGTAGCCGGAGCCGCGGCTTTAATGCTGGCGGTTAATCCGGATTTAACCGCGCGAGAAATGAAAAGGATTTTGCTAAACACGGCAGATAATATCTATCATTTGCCTTGTAATCAAAAGTATAAAGGAGTTTTGGGCGAAGGGCGATTGAATGCTTATCGAGCAGTGTTGACCGCAAAATGCATGAAAGATCCGAATACCAATTTAAATTTGATGATTCGAGACGCGGAGGATGATTTTGGAGCTGAGCCATATGCAGGAAATAATTATGGCTGGCAAAGTCCGGATATCTGGATAAGAAATCAAGATGACGGACAAATTTATTTGACAAGTCAGTCGGCAAAATATAAGCGCAGAAATAAAAACTATGTATATGTAAGAGTGACCAATACCAGCTGTCAAATTTCTTCAGGAAAGGAAGAGGTAACTTTGTACTGGGGAAAAACTGAAGATAATCTTGAAAAAACTTTTCAAAGTGAAAACGGAAAATATAAAGAGAGAAGGCGCGTTTTAGGCGAAGAAATTTCCACTAAAAAAATTCCTTCCCTTCGTCCGGGAGAAGAAAAAATCATTGAAATCCCATGGGAAGTTCCCAATCCCAAGAAATATAAAAAGTCTGATAATCCGAATGCTTTTTATCTGTTAGCCGAAATAAATTCTGACCAAAATGAGATTAATTATAATGAAGATCAAAATATAGTAGACAATATTATCAACAATAATAATTTGGCTTGGAAGGAAGTGGAAGTGAAATAACAGAACTCCATTTCACGCAGCGGACGCAGTGTTTTTACGCAGAGAAACGCAGAGGAATTTTCAGAAGAACACATAACAATACAACGCAAAAAAGATTCATTCTATTTAAAGGAAGGACAGCTTAAAAATAAGCTTGTTTTGATTTAAGCAGGAAAGGTGGTTTTCTCAAAGTTTGTAAACCTTATTAGCTCGTACGCATGAGTTTAAAAAACGAAGGATGTTTTAAACATAGTATCTTATTCTTTTCCACCAGTAGGGGAAGGAATCAAGACTGGAAAATAAGGTGATAAGGTTAATAATAATGCACTGTAACATGATTGTTATGAAGGCAATATGGTTTATTAGTGTTGGGTTGTCAACTGGAGCTTGTACCGCATAAAAAGTTTCAACTCTCCTTTAGAGTATTCTATTTTCGTGGTGAATAAGTCTTGTTAAACTTAGTATCTAAAGGCCGGCAAAGGAAACTAACTTACTTAATTTAACTTCCTACAAAAACAGCTTTTTACAGGAATGGCTCCCTTTTGCTTCTCCGCTAAAACTTCCGCGATATGTGGGAGGAAAGAGGAAAACATTTCAAAGATTCTAAAAAAGATAGTAACTCGTCATGATTTTTTACTCCTAACTCCTATATTCAGCAAAAGAGGGATTTCGATTAATGGAATTGTTTTAATAGGGCTGTAAAACCCTATCAATTTCGTGGAGCACACCGTTGGCCGCTTGAAAATCTCTTATTAAGATTTTACTCGGATTACCCAGCGGATCTATCAATTGATTATTGTCGGCATCTAACTGAATAGTTGCTCCGCCCAACGTATTTAAATTTTGGTTGGAAAAATCTTCACTTCTCAACGCTTGATTTTTCACTACATGTAGATTTAAGATATCGGTCATTTGGTCTTGATCAATATCCTCCAAAACACCGGGTTCTTCACCAAATATCTCTTCTACTAAATCTTGAAAAGCCGATTCATTAGGCGCAAAAACTGTAAAAGGTCCATTTCCTTCCTCCACAGCTTCGCCTAATAATTCCATATATTGTTGTGGTAATTGAAGGCTGTCAGAAAGGGAGTTATAAAAATCTCTATAATCAACATCGGCTTTTACAAAAGTCCGGACCGTCGGCAACTCCATTACTCGGTCAATAACTTGAATATTACCATTTATGGTCATAAGGTCTGAGATAACAATAATCGTTTCTGTATTTAATAGTAGCCCAGCTTGGGTATTGATATAAAGATTCAGAGGATGATTGTCTCCGCTATATTCTTCGGAAGCTTTGGTAGATAGGTATCCACTTCTTATATTTTGAACAAGCTTAACAGTATCTAAAAGGTGGTATCGATAAACATTATTGAGTTCTTGATCTGTCATACCAGCACCATCGCCATTAAAAAAATCTTCTACGGCAAACTCATTGGGCACCAAAATCGTGGTTTGTTGATCGGGATTTGCCAATAAATCTTCAAAATCTGTGGTAACATTGGCTCCGGTAATTTTTTCGTAAAAAGCATTTAAGTTACCGTCAGCGTCCATAAAAGTTTTTAAGGTGGGCGGACTTAAAGTGTGGTTTATTTTGTGTACAATTCCATTATCCACAATAATATCATTTACTACAATTTGGGTAGTACCATTAAATTCCACTTCATCTATCATATTTTTGACATACAAACTCAAATTAGCGCTTACACTATCATTCACCGGAACTTCGGCTAAAGTTGGAGAATATCCGGTGATGAAATTCTCTGCAGGAGTTAGTTCTTCAATTATATGATAATCTACCAATCGCAATAATTCTCCATCCGGAATTTCATTGATTTCGCTGAATTCATTTTCGGATAGATAATTTTCCATAGCTTCATTATCCGGTGCCAACACCGTATAACTACCGGCATTTCCATCCAGTTGTGCATACATTCCGGCTTCTTGAATAGCTTCGAGAAACAAACTATAATTTGCATCTCTTTCTAAGTGATTTACCACAGAATTGGTTCCATAAATGTAAGCGTTGTTATCATCTTTTTCACACGCTGTGATGGTCAGAAAAAGTATAGCCAGAAAAATTATATTGGATTTATTCAGCATGTTGTGCATTTCAAATGTTTTAATCCTTATAGATTTGGAGGTAAAGATAGAAAATATCCTCAAGCCGTCGGTTAATTAAAAACGTAAACCAGAGCGGTTTATTTTGCAGATTGTAAACAGTTGAGGTAGTTATCGTTTAAAGCGTATAAAAATCATCTTGATTTTGTGAAAAGCAAAACACAAGTTCTCATCATCGATGCTGTTTAATCCTGGGCAAAAGAAAAATGACTATTCCCGCTTTTATAAGAAATAGTCATTTTCTAAACTATTGGATTTACTAATTTTAGGTCACATGATAGAATTTTAATCAGCCCACCAAAGTTTACTATTTATTTCATCTCCATTACTCAATCCGCTTGCTGCTTCTTGGTAGTTAGAGGTATTGAGAGTTTGTTCATCTAATGGATATCTCACTCTATCGGGAATATCTGTTGCGGTAACATTTCCAGATCTAAGCGGAGTCATCGTGTAAGTTTCTCCAAAAATATCTGTTCCATTTTCACCCGGCAACAATAAAACATCGGTGTTCGGAAAACCCGTTCTTCGATATTCATTCCAAGCTTCTTGGGGTTGCATAAACAGTGCGACATATTTTTGCGTCAATACATTTTCCTCATTTGCCGGGGGCAAGTCAGCCATAAAATTATTTATATCATTTTCTTCAACCCCCCACTTTTCCATAGAAGCTCGCACGCCTTCTTCGTATTCTGCTTGGCTCCACCCATTGATTTCAGACAGAATAAACTGAACTTCTGGATATCCCATCATGACTTCTCCAAAATCGGGTTTTATCACGTGGAAAGAAGGGTAAGACGTCAGTTTATTTTCACTGTTAGAAGAAGTCAAGTCACTTGGCAATCCACTTGGCATACCAACATATTCATCGAGTTCGATATTTTCCATAGTAGCTTCCACATAGTCATGATCTTCCACTTCATAGGCGGTATAGCCAATAGGCGCAACCATTTTAGGCAAACGCGGATCTACTGCAAACTCGGTATCGCTATTTCCTTTCAGCAATTCAACGAAGGATTGACCGGTTACGAAATCCTGTCTTCTTCCAACCATAAAGGTTTGCCAGAAAGGAGAACCTTCAGAAGATGTCAACCCAAATGCTTGAATTGCACTGTCCTCATTTGATTCGAAAACGCCGTCAGCAATAGCTTCAGAAATATGTCCATTTGCTTCAGGATACACATCTTTTATTCTGTTGGCAATTCGCAACCGCAAAGAATTGGCAAATTTTTTCCACTTGGTAGCATTTCCACTATAGATATTATCACCACTTGAAAAAACGGCTTCTCCTTCATTAAGTTGAGCAGCTGCCAATTTCAGTTCACTTAACAGGTCTTTAAATATTTTTTCCTGTGAAGCATATTTGGGTTGCATGGTCTCATCGATATTTAGCGCCTGGAATTCCGGATCATCATTGCTGTAGGACCAATAAGGTACATCGCCGAAATGAGTTGCCAATTGATCAAAAATATAAACCAGCATAATTCTACTGACAGCAACCTGATTATCTAAATTTCCGTAAGTCCCCATTTGATCTCTGGTTTCTTCATCTTCACATAAATCAATAATCGATTTGAGATCCGTGGCGGTTTTGTATAAATAATACCATCCATTATTGGTTTGACTTTCTCGATACTGATACCTATCTTCTTCCTGATAAATCCGTTGTCCGGAATATTGCATCCAAGGCAAAGTCATTCTGGCCGACCACCAACCATCTCTGGTGTAGTGCATCAGGTATCTTGTTGCTCCATTAAAAATCATATTGGTCGGAACAATTTCCGGGTCATTGGGGTTCTCATTTATTTCTTCCAACCTATCTGTACAAGAGTTGATGGTAAACAATCCAAACCCTATAAGACAAATTATCAGTATTTTATATTTTAAAATTTTCATAGTTTCTTAATTTTTAGAATTTCAATTGTAAATTCATACCATAAGTTCTGGTTGAAGGCAAGTTACCACCTTCAATCCCTTGAATATTACCACTACCTGTGGAAGCCATCTCCGGATCATAATCCTCGTTATCAAGCCCCCAAGTTGCTAAGTTTCTGGCATAAGCAGTTATCTTAATTCCTGCAAAAGGTCCTGTGATTTCCTTTGGAAAATTATACGCCAAAGTGATTTCTCTTAATTTTACATAGCTGGCATCAAACACGTTTTGCGCATCCGGACCGGTATAATAATCGCTAAAGTGAGCTTCTGCTCCAGTAACTGTCGTATTTTGCGCTGTGTTTTCAACTGTGTAAGAACCATCTGGATTAAATGTTACATCTCCCGTCACTCCCGGTACAACAATACCATCTTCACGAACACCATTAGCGGCGGTAGCTTCCATCATTCCTGAATAATGTCCGAACATATGAGAGGTAGAAAAATATTTACCACCCTGTTGAACATCTACAAGTGCGCTCAATGAAAAGTCTTTATACGTGAACACATTTCTGATTCCCATATTATAATCGGGAAGAATTGAACCCAAATTAGTAACCGGCGTTGAAATATACAATCCGTTTTCATCGACTACTTTATTTCCATCATTATCATAGACGAAATCCGATCCTCGAATTTGGCCATATTCTTCGCCTAACATGGCGGCTATAGAAACATTAAAAGGTGCATTTCCGATTACAACAGATTCTAAATCGCCATAAAGTTCTTTCACCATGTTGTCATTTTTAGAATAGTTCACAGAAATTCTCCAATTGAAATCATCCGTTTGTATTGGCACTCCGCTGACTAAGAACTCATATCCTTTGTTTTCCATTTTACCTGCATTGAGATATTGATAAGAGAAACCTGAAGAAGGGGAAATTTCAACCGGCATAATCAAATCTTCTGTCTCTTTGTTGTAATACGTCAAGTCGAGTTCCAATCTTCTACTAAAGAAAGCGGCTTCTACTCCAACTTCCCAAGTTGATACACTTTCCGGTTTTAAGTGCTCATTCTTTTTGGTATTCTCATTTGTAAACCCGGGTAATCCCATAAAAACCGGAGATAAGGAAGAGTTTGAATAGTAGTTGAGCAATTGATAAGGATCTGTATCATTTCTCACTTGAGAAAACCCTCCTCTAATCTTACCATAAGTCAAAGGTCCTTTGTTTTCTAACACCTCAGAAAACAAGAAACTACCTGTTATAGAGGGATAAAAATAGGAATTATCGTCTGTTGGTAATGTGGAGGACCAATCATTACGTCCCGAAAAATCTACATAAACCATATCTCTCCAACCTAAAGAAACGTTTCCATAAAGGCTGTTGATACGTTTTTTCGTATCTCGGTTAGTAACAGAAGCCTTTTCCATACTATTTCCTAAATTATAAATTCCCGGAGCAACTAACCCTCCTTCGGTACTACCTTGCATGGAGTAACTGGTTTGGTGCATTCTGTTGGCTCCCACAAATGCATTCAAGCTAAAATCATCGAAGTTTTTGTCAAAGTGCAATCTGGCTTCATAATTCATTTCGGTAAATCCAAATTTGTTCAAATTAAATTCGGACTCTGCTTGTGAACCTATTGCCACTCGACTTCTGATGTCTAAATCATAATGGTCTCCATAGATTGCACCTACCGCATAAAGTCCATCCATAAATTCATATTTAAATTTGGTATTTCCATAGAATCTATTCCTTTTATCGGTAGCAATATTTTCATATATTGTCCAATAAGGGTTATCTGAAAATTCAGGGGTAGGGTCATCCCAAGCTGTCCTATTCCAAGTTCTTTGAGATCCGTCTGCTTTTTTATAATCTCTCAATTTGCCAAAATCCAGTTGTCTTTGTCCCCACTGGAAGAATTTTTGAGCCACACTGTTGTCTCCATAACCTACTTCAGGTCGGTTAAAACCATCGGTTCTGACATAAGTGATATCTCCAGAAGCTGTAAATTTATCATTGATCTTAGTTTCTAAAGATAACGCCGCCGTGGTTTTTCTCAAGTTAGAGTTAGGAACAATTCCTTCTTGATCAACGTGCGACAAAGATACTCTGGCTCGAGTATCTTCATAAGATTTACTGACGGTCACACTGTTGGTAGTTGTGATTGCATCTCTAAAAAAAGTTTTCATATCCTTCTCGGGATAAACCCAAGGTTGTGGATTCAAATAGTCGTCCGGAAACTCGATAGGATCAAAGTTATACCATTGCAAAACTCTTCTGTTAGGATCATATTTCGGCCCCCAACTTTCGTCAACTCCAAAATCTGCAATTTCATATTCTGTTCCATCTATGGTAACAGTACTGAAATCACCACCACTACCTCCTCCATAAAGCTTCTGCATTTTAGGGAAAATGGCAATCGATTCCACACTTAAACTCGTATTAACAGTTACCTGTTCAACTCCCTCTTGAGGACTTTTTGTGGTAATCATAATCACCCCATTAGCTCCTCTTGAACCATAAAGT
>DATGSA010000237.1:0-7167 GCA_035303085.1 Flavobacteriaceae bacterium | reverse complement strand
GCTGTCAGACAATTAGAAAACAAGGAATCATTACAAAAGCTTTATATATAAAAGCAAAAACTCAAAGTTAATATTTTAAAAGTTTTAAGTGCTTAGAAAAGTTTCTAATTTGGAGCTAATACACTTCCTGTTGCGACTTCATGATAATTCTCAATGGCAATTTTACGTGAAAAGTAAATTCTTCCCTAAGACTGAAATTTAAACTATGATCACAATTATAGCATATAAAGGAATCTGTTTTTTCCGAAATTATTTTTAAAAGACTCAGCATATGTCAACTGAAGCAGACTGTAATAGATTATGATTTCTCGTCAGACTTAAATCAACCTGAGGAAGTCCATCTTCTTCCTGAAAATCTGTCCGGTTACGTTAAATCCTCCACTCCAAATCTATTACCGTTGGATTTATCCAACGGCCTTAATTATACCACACTATTTTGGGCTTTAGCCCCAATTTGAATCCTGCTGTCAGACTATTAAAAATCAATAAATCACTTCTTCACCCTTCCATATTGATCGTAATAAGTGGTGGTTTCGTTTCCGAAGTAATCGGTGGTGGTTTTGGAGCTGCCGGTGGTTTCTCCGTATTTATTGGAATAAGTGGTCTGTTCCGCTCCAAAATAATCGGTGGTCGTCTTGGCACTTCCGGTTTGTTCTCCGTATTTGTTGGAATAAGTAGTCTGGGTATCGTTAAAATAATCGACAGTTGAGGTAGCGCTCCCGGTTGTCTCTCCATATTGATTGGAATAGGTTGTGTTTTGATTGCCAAAATAATCTGTTCCGCTGGTGGCGTGTCCGGTGGTTTGTCCGTATTGATCAGTGTAAGTTGTTTGCTCATCTCCAAAAATAATCGGTAGTAGTTTTCGAGGTTCCAATCGTCTCCCCATATTGATTGCTGTAAGTGGTTTGTTTGTTTCCAAAATAATCAGTGTAAGTGGTCGAGCTGGTTTGTGCTACACTATAAAAAACGGTGACCAATACGGTGAAAACTGTGGTTAATACTGCTTTTTTCATCGTCAATGATTTTAAAATTAAAATGTTTAATTGAAGCGCGATTCAGCTCCCAACCATCATCGATCAGGAAGCGAATGGCTACTTATTATTGCTAATGCTTTAAAGTTTTGGTTGAGGATTTCTTATACGGCACGTAAAATTTATTTGGGGCTACGTCTTTAAAATAGTCCGAGGAATGACGATCCTTTTCACCACAAAACTCGTCTCGTTTACTTTCTATCATTTCTTTTTTAGGATAGTTGGTAATGGCGTTTACATAAAACTCATTTTCGATTCTGGTTAAGGCTTCATCCGCTCCTTTACTGTAGGCTATTCGATTACTAAAAACTATCGGACTGTCCTCTTTATTAAAGGTTACGGTTTGAATTTGGTTTTTACGCGGGTATCGGTATAAGTCACAATCGCGATAAAGTGTGGAGTTGATTGTATATTCATCGATAACTTTTGCTGTTTTTGGAGGTATGGTGACTACAATAGCCTCCTTGATAGACACCGTTGTTCCAGAAGCACCAGAAGTACCTACGTTTGTACTAGCCTGTATCTGATTATTTTGCAGCAGACCAAACATATTAAACCCAGTAACCGATTTTGAAGCAGATGTTTCTGTACTTACGCTACGAGCTACCGATTTGGAGTTGGCATATACTCTGTTTTTATAATAGTCTTGGGCCATATCATTGACTACAAAAAAGCTTTCGGTCAGGTCTAAATAAATATTTTCATCGGTTTTGTTGTAAATTAAAAATCCGATGTCGCCTTCTGCGGCCCATAAGTTGTAGGCAATTTTGCAGTTTTCATCTTCATAAACCAATCCCTTTTTGGTGGATTCTAAGTTCTCGTCCGGTTGCGTTTTATACACCTGATAAAAACTGGTGGAACAGGAGCTCATTAAGAGGCTAACTAAAGCGATAAAAAATAAATTTCGGGTAATTGTCTTTGTCATACTAAAATGATTTTTGAATTAAATTAATTGAAATATGAAGCAGCGATAAAACTCCTGCTTTGTTTGATATATGCAAATATAAGTTTAGGCTATGCAGTGTATCCGCATAGCCTAAATAACAACTTATTTATATTGGAATAATTTTCAGTGAAATGAATCGATAACCGGTAATTTATACCACTTCCGACTCCGAAATCAACTCACCTTTAAAAGCCTTTTGCAGCAGACAGTTGAATAAATCTTCACTTTCTTTTAATTCTTGTTTGGCCAAGTCTTTTTGCTGTTCGATTAAAGCAATTTTTTCGGCGAATTGGTTTTGCATACTTTTTGAAACCTTAATTATCTTTTCTGCATGCACTAAATTTCTATTCAAAGTTGGAACTCCAGCACCTCTAGCAAATCTTTCCACTCTATAATTTTTCAGAAGATATAACAGATAAATAGGATTATTATTTTTAAAATCCTGAACATATAAAGCTGTATTCAAAGGCCAATAATTTGATTCAACATAATGGACTTTACCTAATGTACCTGATCTTCCAGTTACAACTCCAGGTCCTTCAACCTTAAATTCATTATGATAACCCAAAATCCCATTTGATGCTAAAATTGGAATGGGTCCTTCAACTCTCTTTCGTACAGGCAAATCATAACCCCTTTTTAAAATCATAACCTTATTAAATAACACCTCAGTTAAGTTTTTTGAGTTAGTTATAGGATCCCCAAACATATCCAAGAAGATACTCTGCGCCAAGTTGTCGTATTCTTCCAGCAGTTGTTTTGTTTTATCGCGCAAGGCAGCGGCATCGTCTAAAATAGAAGCGATGTGTTGTTGGGTTTTTAAAGGAGGGAGGGGGATTTCTAATTTATTTACATATCTGGGTAATTGTAAATTAATAATTCCAGTTGTTTTATTTTGAAAATAATTTGTAATTCCAAAATTATAATTTGCAAATAATAAATAATGAAGATACTTAGGAAATATTTTGTTTTTCTTGGGTCTTAATATAGATGTAAAATTATTACATAAATAAGTACCTTCTTCGTTAAAAAAAACTACTCGTCCTACTGGTTGAGTGGGACCGCCTCCAGATTTTTCAATAATAATATCTCCTTTTAATAGTTTTTTCTGTTCAATTTTTTTTTGTGTGATATTTCGACGAACAACATCTGATAAATCTATGACTCCTAAATTAGTGAAGTTAGTAGTTCGTAATACCTTTACACCTTCATCTTCATTTTCAATTTTTTTACCCCATTCACCTGTAATAGGTTTAAAAATAACATCTTCTAATAAAACCATTTATGATAAATCTTTACTTAGTTCTTTATTAATTTTCATACGTTGAGCATCAAGCTCTCTGTTGTTTTTTTCTTCAATTTAGAGCGTTCAAAACAAATTCATTCACATAATAGTTTGTTCGTCCGATTTTATGCTTTGTTAGATAGCCATCTTCTGCTAACTGATTTAAGTAATTGGCTGCGGTAATTCGCGATACACTCAATTCATTCTGCAAAAACTCTATTTTAGTATAAGGCTGTTTAAATAAGTGATTGAGCAAATCTTGACTATAAAATTTATAGTTGTTTCGCAAGATAATTTTATACTCCGCCATCGCCTCTTTAATATTCTTTACTTTTTGCAAGGTATCTTTTGCGGTGTCAGTAATGGCGATAAGCATATAACTCAGATATTCCTCCCAATCGCCTTCATCTCGTACTTTTTGTAATAAACGATAATAATCACTTTTATGCTGTATAATATATTTACTTAAATAGAGAATAGGGGTGTCCAGTAAATCATATTGTATTAAATACAGTATATTTAAAATTCTCCCTGTACGTCCATTACCATCATAAAAAGGATGAATACTTTCAAATTGAAAATGAAAAACAGCCATTTTTATTAAATGATCAAGCGGTAAGAGCTCCGGATTGTTTATAAAATCCTCCAAGTTTGCCATTAGCTTATCTATGTCAGCTCTACTTTGAGGAGGTGTATATACCACTTCCTTTGTTTCTTGATTTTTTAGTGTAGTTCCTGATACTTTTCGAAATCCCGCATCGTTGTTTTCTAATATCCTTTGAATTTCCTTGATATGGTTGAGTGATAAAAATTGATGTTGTCCTACAAGTGCAAAGCCCTTTTTCATTGCAGCTATATAATTCTGCACCTCTTTGGCTTGGTGAGACGTTATCTTCTCAATTCCTATATTTGCTTTATAAATCTCATCGTGGGTCGTTACGATATTCTCCACAGCCGAACTATCTTTTGCTTCTTGAATTGCCAAGGTATTTATTAATATATCTTGACGTGGAATGGACTGAGCAACACCTTTTAATTCAGCCAAAGCACGATGGGCTTCAGGTAAAAGCTTAAGTACCTTAATGCTTTCTAAGTTTTGAGGATAAGGAAGTTTCTGTAGTTTCCAGGTCATTTTAAATCAATCGTCTCTTGTTTGATATGTAAAGATAAATGAATTTTCTTATCACGTTATGCTATTGTGTAAACAAATACGTTTTTTCTTTACCTATAATTTCGTTTTGTATATAAAAGTTGCTTTTGCTTTACATATCTGTATGCAGTTCTTTTAATAATGTAGCGCGTTCTTTATCAAGTTTTGCAATCCGATTCATAATGATTTCCGGCTCATCATATTCAACTTCTTCATATACAATCTCCTTATAGCGATTGATCGAGAGATCCCAGTTGTTTTCTTTGATTTCTTTAAACGGCACTAAGAAAGATTGCGAAGTGCGATCGGAGAAATCATGGGCGCAAGTACCATTTAGAAATTTGTCTTTTCCGGAAGGTTTTTTACTGGTTACTTTGCCATCAGCACTGTGATTTTCCTTGAAATACTCACTTTTTAAATAGTGGTAATGGTCCAAAACCTGCGGTAAATTGAATTGTTCGTGGTTTTTAACCGCTTTTTCTTTTTTCTCCTCCCCTTCGGCTCCTTTGTACATTTTATCAAACGCATCGCCAAAAGCAAAGTCTTCAAATAATTCTTCTTCTACCAAAAGATCCCGTTTGGCATCTAAGCTTTTCCCATCGGCTTGCATATCGTAAAACCAAACATAATCCGTACCGCCGGAACCGGTTTTGGTAAAAATCATAATCGCCGTACTCACCCCGGAATAAGGACTAAACACCCCGCTTGGCATAGATATAACGCCTTCTAATTTGTTGTTGGCTACAATTTCTTCACGAATATTCTTATGGGCTTTACTCCCGCCAAACAAAACGCCATCGGGAACAATTACCGCTGCGCGTCCTCCGGTTTTCAATTGGCGCAGAATAAGCGCTAAAAACAACAATTCTGTTTTGGTCGTATCGGTTACGTTGCGCAAGCCCGGAGCAATACTCGGTTTATCAATAGTCCCTTTAAACGGTGGATTGGCAAGCACCAAGGTGTAAGCATCGCTCACTTCGTTGTCTTTACTAACCGCATCCACATCGATGATATTGGGTTCTTCAATCCCGTGCAAGAAAAGGTTCATCGCAGAAATACGTAGCATCGTCGCATCGAACTCGGTGCCGTTGAACATGGTTTTATTGATGTGTTCTTTGTGCTTGTCAAGCTCGGTCACTTCATACTGTTTGTCGATATATTCTTTGGCGGCCACCAAGAAACCTGCAGTTCCCGCTGCCGGATCGCAGATGGTGTCTTTCAACGTAGGTTGCATCATCTTGGTCATCAACTTAATGATATGGCGCGGCGTTCTAAACTGACCGGCTGTTCCGCCACCCTCCAACTTAGAAAGTAGGTATTCGTAAATATCTCCTTTGGTATCCTGGTTGCTCATATCGATGCGTTCCAGTTTCTCAATCACCTGATCTAACACAGAAGGTTTAGAAATCCCAAAACTGGCGCCTTTCATATACGTGCTAAACAAACTCTTCTCACTTCCCAACGAACGGATAAACGGAAAAACACCATCCACGGTATTCCCGAAAATAGTATGGCGTTCGTTCACATCCATTTCCTTCAGGTTTTTCCAACGAAAATGCTGTTGATCCGGTCCAAAAATCGGCGTAAACTCGGTATCCAATCGTTTCGCCATGCGCTCGTTTCGCGTTTCGGTCTCATCTAAATCTTTAATAAAGATGAGGTACGTAAGCTGCTCGACGATGGTGATGGTATTGGATATCCCTCCGGTCCAGAAAGTATTCCAAATGGAATCTATATCGTTTTTTAATTTTCCTGTGATCATTTGTTTTTGGGTTGTTTGTTTGGTGTTAAATAAAACCTGTGTCATTATTTGAGTAGCAGCGAATATAAAAATTTATTCTGTCAACTATGCTCACTATCTACTTTGAGCTCTTTGATTGTTCAGCTTCCTGTAAAATCATTGTTTCTTCTTTATTGGCTACAAAGATAAGGTCTATTTATGCAGTGTATTTGCACAGTAATTTTTAAATATATTTTTTGCTAATATGAAATCCTAAAAAATCTTCATTATCAATGGTTTAGGAATAGATATAACTTATTATCAGCATAAGTTATATCAAAGAATTCCCGCTCTTCTTGAAAGCCTGATAAATTTTAAAATGTAGATTGGTTGGATAGAACCGCTAATATATAAGATTTTTTGATATAATTAACACGAAAGCGCTCCGATTTTTGATTTCTCGTAATTAATCCTAAAATCATACCCATACCGAGTTAGCACATTGACGGATTAGCGAGTTACGAGTTGACAAACCCGAAACCCAAAACCCAAAACCCAAAACCCTACATCCTACCACCTACCCCCTACGACCTACTCCCTACTACCTACTCCCTAAAACCTACATTTTCAAAATTCAAGGAAATCACAAAATTCTTCCTTAGCTTGCGCGGTATGGATTCTTTAACGCAAATTGTTTTGGGAGCTGCTGTGGGAGAGGCAGTTTTGGGAAGAAAAATTGGTAACAAAGCCATTTATTTAGGCGCTTTAGGCGGAACGATTCCCGATTTTGATGTGGCAGCCGGATTTTTCACCGATACGGTTTCGGCATTGGAGTTTCATAGAGGAATTACGCACTCGCTCGTTTTTGCGGTTGGCGCAGGACTTTTATTCGCCTGGCTGTGTGAAGTGTGGGATAAACGTGCCACGGTAAAACAATGGTGGTGGTTTTGGTTTCTGTGTTTTTTCACGCATCCCCTACTCGATGCGCATACCACATGGGGCACCCAACTGTTTTGGCCGTTGGAATGGCGGGTG
>DATGSA010000236.1:0-3653 GCA_035303085.1 Flavobacteriaceae bacterium | reverse complement strand
AAGGTTAAGAGCTCCGCTGTACAGGGCTTGGAACTGGCAAGATGTGTCGCTATGAATATTGGAGCAATAAAAACCTATGGCTCTATCGAGAGGAAGTATGGAGAATTAATGATTCCACAACGTTCTACAACATAACCTTATTAAACAACTTTTTCCCTTCTTTCACCATTTGCTCATCGATTTCATTGAGCAGGACCACTTCAGTAATTGGACCAATACCTTTGTTATTAACATACCTCGGATCTTTTTGAGCTGCTCCCGGCTGGGTCACATTTACTTTTCTGTTGTTTTCGGGAATTTCTTCGCCTTCAAAAACAGTGTCTTGTTCGGTTTTAGCGGTATCTTTTACTTCGGAATCACCTGATTTGTCATTCCTCGGATTTACACAAGCAGTTAAGGACAAAAACAATAGGCAAAACGCGAAATAGACAATAGCTTTCATAATAAATCTCATTTGGTTAACCGATATAAAATTAAGCAATAGACCGCTAAAAATAAGTTAATCGCAATTTTTTAACAGTATATTTCATAATTAAACAAAACGCATTTATTGAGAGCCTAGTTATCAACTCGAATAGCTTGCAAAAAATAATCCCGGAAGAAGACTCCCGGGATTTAAATATTTTAAAATTATATTTATTTATTATTGTTCACTGGGATGCATAAAAGCTTGTTTTTCCAGCAACTCTTCATCTGACTCCACGTGATCTTCATCGGGGATACAGCAATCTACCGGACAAACCGCAGCACATTGTGGTTCCTCGTGAAAGCCCATGCACTCTGTACATTTATCGGTCACGATATAATATAAGTCATCGCTTACCGGATCCTGTTCTTCATCGGCATCTACTTCCTTTCCGTTAGGTAATACTACATCTCCCTTGAGTTCAGTTCCTTCAGAATATTTCCAAGGATCCATACCTTCATATATAGCATTGTTGGGGCACTCTGGTTCACAAGCTCCGCAATTAATACAATCGTCTGTTATGATAATAGCCATTGTGATATTGTTTAAGGATGCATTTTGGCGAAAAAACGTCCAAAATTTATTGCAAGAAATGATTAGAAATAAAACTTGGTCGCTTTAAACCAATTACACCACAAATGATTTGTAATTTTGTACAAATTTAACCCCAATACAACTCATAACCAAATAGAATGAATTTAAATAATCGCAAACAGGCTTTTATCAAGTTGGGCAAGTTTTTAAAAGAATATACTTCCAGCACTCCAAATTTTTCTAAACCTGAAAAAGAAAAGGTTCAATTGTTAGACGAAACCATCTCCAATGCCATAGTTCACAACGGCTGGTTTACTAAACCCGACATCCATTTTAGTTTGAAACAGTGGGCTGATCAGCTTACTTCATCAAACTTGGATAACTGGTTACAACCCTATTCATTCAAAGAAGAGACTCCAAAAACCGTTGCTATTATTATGGCGGGAAACGTTCCCTTAGTCGGTTTTCATGATTTCTTAAGTGTTTTAATCTCAGGAAATAAAGCTTTGGTCAAGCAATCTTCCAAAGACAAACACCTGCTGCCTTTTATCGCTGATTTTCTCACCCAAGAAAATTCAGATTTTGCAAATCGAATTGAGTTTACCGATGAAAGATTAACAGATTATGACGCGGTAATCGCTACCGGAAGTAATAACACCGCAAGATATTTTGAATATTATTTTTCCGATAAACCCCATATTATTCGCAGAAATAGAAATTCTGTTGCTGTTTTAACCGGAGACGAAACACAAAAGGAATTGGAACTTTTAGGCGAAGATATTTTCAGGTATTACGGATTGGGTTGCCGAAACATATCCAAAATATTTATTCCGAAAAATTATGATTTTGATAATTTTTTTCGAGCTATTTATAAATGGAATCCTATTATAAATTCACATAAATACGCCAATAACTATGACTATAACAAAGCGGTGTATTTGATGAGCGAATTTAAAATTATTGAAAATGGTTTTTTTATACTCAAAGAAGACTCTTCTTATGCTTCTCCGATTGCTTGTTTGTTTTATGAAACCTATCAGGACTTAGAAAATTTGACTAAAAAGCTAAAACGAGATTCGGCACTCATTCAGTGTGTGGTTTCCTCGAATACCTTGCCTATAGAAACCTTGGATTTCGGTCAAACTCAGCGGCCAAAACTAACCGATTATGCAGACGGAGTGGATATTTTACAATTCCTGTCAAAATAAAAAATCTCAATAACCTGCTAAGGCTAAGAAAACTTTGTATTTTTATCCAGAAATTTAAAACGATATTTTTATTTCAATCGTTTTCAATTTTTAAACTAATCAATTTTTAAAATTAAACTCAAAATGAAAAAAGATAATTTCGGCGCAGGACCTTGTATTTTACCTCCCAGTGTTTTTGAACAAGCTTCACAAGCGATATTAGATTATAATGAATCCAGTCTTTCCCTTTTAGAAATTTCACACCGGAGTTCGGAGTTTACTGAAATCATTGAGGAAGCTCAGCAAACCGTTTTAGAACTTACGGGACTAAAAGGCAAAGGATATTATCCCCTGTTTTTACAAGGTGGTGCCAGCATGCAGTTTTTAGCGATTGCTTACAATCTTTTACAAAATAAAGCAGCTTACCTCAATACCGGCCGTTGGGCTTCCAATGCGATAAAAGAAGCTAAGCTTTTTGGAGAGGTGATTGAAGTCGCCTCTTCTGCTGATAAGGATTTCACGTATATCCCTAAAAATTATAAAATTCCCGAAGGAATAGATTATTTTCATTGTACGAGCAATAACACTATCTATGGAACGCAGATGAAAGATTTCCCTGATGTAGATGCTCCGCTGATTTGCGATATGAGTAGTGATATTCTTTCCAGAGACATCGACTTTTCTAAGTTCGATTTAATTTATGCAGGAGCACAGAAAAATATAGGAACTTCAGGAGCCACTTTAGTCTTGGTCAAAGAAGATATCCTTGGTAAAGTAGATCGTCAAATTCCTTCAATGTTGGATTACCAGCTACAGATTTCCAAGAATAGTCTTTTCAACACGCCTTCGGTATTATCGATTTATGTTTCTATGTTAACGCTACGTTGGTTAAAAGAACAAGGCGGGCTAAAAGCGATAGAGGCTAAAAACCAAGAGAAAGCTGATTTGCTCTATGCGCAAATCGACAACAATCCGGCTTTTAAAGGAGTAGTGGCAAAAGAAGACCGCTCTTTAATGAATGTAGTTTTTAAACTTACCGATGAATCTCGACAAAAAGAATTTGATAAGGCTTGTGAAGAAGCTGGTATTATCGGAATCAAAGGTCACCGAAGTGTAGGAGGGTATCGCGCTTCTCTATATAATGCGCTTCCATTGAGAAGCGTTGAACATTTAGCGGAAATTATGAAATGGTACGGGCGTGAATCTTAAACACCCCATTTTTAAAATTATCTGAAAAATTAAAAATAAAACCTATGAAAGTACTTGCCAATGATGGCATTTCTCAAAGCGGCGTCAAAAAATTAGAAGAGGCCGGCTTTGAAGTAATCCAAAAGAAAGTAGCTCAAAACCAATTGGTTGACTATCTCAACAAACACCAAATCCAAATCATCTTGGTACGCAGCGGTACAGAAATCCGCAAAGATTTAATCGATGCGTGCGACTTGAAACTCATCGGTCGCGGTGGA
>DATGSA010000235.1:0-11792 GCA_035303085.1 Flavobacteriaceae bacterium | reverse complement strand
ACTTTTTTCATTTCGTAACCCGCAACTCGCCAGCCCACGACCCGTCAACTCATATCGCTCTCTCGCCCCGTCGCTCTCTCGCCCCTTCGCCCGTTTAGGGGAGACCGAGAGGGGTGAAAACATGAATAGAAGAAGGATCAAGTTCTTAAGTTCGTCTTTTGTCGTATCTTACTACTCCTTTCCTTTTTATTGAGGACTAAATGAATTAACAAAAAGACTTAATATTTATGGGTAGCAGAAATCCATATCACGATAATAGCATGTTCAAAGGGGCACCAACTTCAAGCTTTGAAAAGGCGAGATGGTTACGCAAAAACATGACTTTAGCTGAAAAAATGTTATGGAAGCGATTGAAAAACAAGCAAGTTCAAGGTTATAGGTTTAGAAGACAACATCCAATCCATCTTTTTATTGTTGATTTTTACTGTCATGAGTTAGGGTTGATTATTGAGGTTGATGGAGAATACCATAATAAAAAGGAACAACTTAAAAAGGATAGAGAACGCACAGAATTGCTAAAATTTCAAGATTTGAACTTACTTCGGTTTACGAATAGGATGGTTCTTAATAATTTAGATAAGGTGATGGAAGAAATAAATGAATTTATTCAGAAATACAACAACCCCTTAACCTCCTAAAAGGTTAAGCTTTTTGTTTTTTCTATATTTTGATTGAGGTATCATTTTATCTTCTCCCCATTTAGGGTGACCGAGAGGGATGAATATTGGTTAATTGGAGTGTTAGCAGTTAAGAGAAGTTGACTTGTGTTGCGTTGACCCCCCCAACCCCTCGCCGCGGCGAGGGCTTTTGTTTTCTTTTTGGATTTTGTTTTAAGTAGTAATTAATCTTCTCCCCCTTAAGGGGAGACCAAAAAGATGAAAACATGAATAAAGGTTGATAGATCTTCTTCAAAAAAAGAGTAAACAAAAAACTTTTTTCATTTCGTAACCCGCTAACCCGCAACTCGCCAGCCCACGACCCGTCAACTCATATCGCCCTCTCGCCCCGTCGCTCTCTCGCTCCGTCGCCCGTTTAAGGGAGACCGAGAGGGGGTTAAAGGTGAATAGAAGAAGAGGGAGCTTCCACTTTAAAATATAAGATAAACCATACAAAAACCCCGAAACTCGTAACCCGAAACCTCAATCCCTAAATTCAAAATTCCTTATCTTCGCCTCAAAGTTGAGATATGGCTACAAAAAAGATTGCAATCATCATTCAGGCGCGCATGCAATCCACGCGATTACCGGGAAAAGTAATGCTTCCGCTTCCTTTTCCCCATGGGAAACCGTTGTTGGCTTGGGTTGTTGAAGGTTTACAATCCGTAGCAATGGAAAAAGATATCATTGTGGCCACTACACAAAACCCTGAAGATGATGCGATTGTTTCTTTTTGCCAGTCCAATGATATTCAATATTACAGAGGTTCTACTGAGGATGTATTGGGTCGCTATCAAACGATCACCGAGCAAGGAAAATATGAACATATCGTAAGATACACCGCTGACAATCCTTTTGTGGATGCTGAGATTATCAAAAATGCAATCACGTATCACCTTGACAATGATTTTGACATTACTTATACAACAGGTTTACCACTGGGTGTTCACGCTGAAATCATCAGAAGAGCATCTCTTCTAAATTTACCACAAGAAAAATTATCTCAAATGGATAAGGAGCATGTGACTATGTATTTGTTGGATAATAAAAAATATAAGAAGGGTATTTTTAAACCCGATGTTAATCCACAACTTCAAGATTTACGGGTCACCGTCGATTATCCGTCTGACTTTTTGGTCGCGTCCAATATCCTTAGCTTTTCAAAAGCAGAAAAACATCAAGGAATTCCGCTGATCGAAAAAGTTTATGACCAATATCCGTGGCTATTTGAGGCGAATAAAAATAATTTTCATAAGAACCCAACCAATTCACTACAAAAAGAAATCAAAGAGGCCAAAAAAGTGTTGACAACCTTGGAATTGAATCGCGCAGCAACGTTATTGGACAAAAACACTAAAGGCTGAATATGGACAACGTTTACTTTTACACCCGAAAATACGGTTGGGAAAAACCGATTATTGAATATTTCCAAAGCCATAAATTGTGGAATAAAGTATTTGTCAGCAAAAGATTTGTGGAGGAGGAAGAATTCTATCAACCCAAGTATATAGAAAAATATATTCCGAAGGAGATTTTTGATCAGTTGTATACTTATTTACCGCAGTTCATCGATATGCGCAGTCGAACTTCTGCTTTAAGCGAGTTTGATTATGAGGAGTACAATTACCACGATTACCTGAACCTGTTTTCTATCTATATCGATGTGTATTATAACTTCTACATTAAAAACGAGATAAGCTTACTGGTCATGAGTCGGGCTCCTCATTTGGGTTTTGATTTAATTGCGATGAGTGTAGCCGAAGCTTTAAACATCAAAATCTTATTTTTAGAACAATCCCATTTTCCAAATCGTTTCTTTATGTATTCCAGTTTCAGGGATTTTGGAGATTTTTCTACCAGTAAAATCATTGTGTCTTCCCAACCGGTGAAGATTGAAAAAAAGTATGAGAAGGAGCTTTCTTATATGGAGGAAGAAGAACTCACCCCTCGGCAGAAATACAAACAGTTTTATGCCAATAATCCCACTATTCGGATGCTTTCTCAACTGACCCATAAAGCTTTTCGAGGACAAGCGATTTATCGATATGATTTAAAAAAGAAGTTTGCCAAAAACCGCGTAAAATACAACCAATCCATCAATTTAAAGGAAAAATTTGTGTATTTTGGTTTGCACCTTCAACCCGAACAAACCACTTCGGCTTGGGGTGGGAAATATGTTGACCAGCTCTTGGCGTTGGAAAGGTTATCAAAATTCATTCCTGAAGATGTCAAGATTTATGTTAAAGAAAATCCCAAACAGACCTATGTTATGCGCGGAGAACTGTTTTACGAACGCTTACAAAGAATCAAAAATGTGGTATTAGTTCCCAATGACAGCAATACTTACGACTTGATTAAAAACTGTTTATTCGTATCAACGATTTCCGGCACAATGGGCTGGGAAGCGATTACCGGCGGAAAAAACGTGTTGATCTTTGGCTGGGGAGTCTGGTATAAAACCTTACCCGGTGTTTTCTATTTCGATGACGAACCCGATTATGAAGAATTACTAACCCATAAAATTAACCACACACAACTCGAAAAAGAAGTCACCCAACTCAAAAGTAAAACCGGAAAAGGCATTGTTTTTCCGATTAAGTACTATTTTGATTTAGTACCGAATTATACGAAGGAGAAAAATACCGAAAACATCGCTTCCTCGATAAAAAAATATTTATACGATGATTGATTTATCGGTTATCTATAATCGCAGCTTTTAAAAAGAATAGATTTGTTAACTACCTTAAATAGAGCATTAGAAAAAATTGTAGGGTTTAAGTTGGTGCGTACACAGCGAACCAAACCACTTCCTTCAACTATAAAAGCTGATAATAATCTTATCGTCGAATTTATGGGACCTTCCGGAGTAGGCAAGACCACCTTAAGGGATTATTATTTAAAACACCACAAATTTTCTTTTGAAGGAGAAGTGATCACCGAAAAGGAAGTGAAAAATTATCATTTCGACTTCGATGAATCTAAATCCAAGAAAGAAGAAATATATCGACTTTTGCTTGCTGCCCAATTAAAAAAAATTAGTGATACAAAAGATAGTTTTATCAAAACCCACAGGCGTTTAAATCTTTTTTACGACACCCTTAAAAATGATTTTTTGATTCGGAATTACCTATCAGACACCATTGTTTTTATGGATCAACATGTTTTTAAATTTTTTACTAATGACTTTATTCACTTAAAAAAAATCGACCAAAAACAAGAATTTCTCCAGCACAGAATTATTATTTATTGTAAAGCTTCACCGGAAATCATTGTCAATCATATCGAAAAACGAAAACAAACCGGCACTACCCGACCCGTTCATCAACAGCGAAATTCAAAGGAATTACACCAACAACTTCAAGAACATTTAACCGAAAGGGAAAAGGATATACAAACACTCCGGCAAAACGGAGCACATCTTCTTGAAATCAACACCGAAAAAAGTCTTGCAGAAAACACGAAACTGATAGATGAATTTATGACTGATTATTTCACAAACCAGCAATCCTTATGAAAATAATTTTTCACTTCGGGGCGCATAAAACAGCTTCCACACATTTACAATATAACCTGAGACTCAACAAGGATTACTTGAACCAGAAGGGAATCGCTTATTTTAGATTTCAAGAAATAGAAGGGTTGCAAGAAAAAGCAGACGCCTTAGCAGCAAATATCAATCAAGAAGATTTCCCTTTTGAAAAGACCAAAAATTGGATTCAAGAATGTTTAAATGAAGAAATTGACGGCTATGATTGCGCCGTTATTTCTTATGAAGGTTGTTTGGGTTATCACGACCATTTGACCCATTCTGAAATTTATCCGCATGCCGCTGAAATTATTCCTATTTACCGTGAAACCCTAAAAGAGCACGACATAATCCCCATTTATGCTGTTAGATATTATGATGACTTTTTACGCTCCACTTATCGACAGGAATTGGGCCACGGAGAAATAAGCGCAACGATCAATACTTACTTCAATAACAAAAACATCGCTGAAAAGCGTTGGTCAAAAATTATGTCGCTTTTAAAAAAAGAGTTCTCAACAGATCTTTATTTTTTCACCTTTGAAGCTTACAAAACGAAATGGAAAGAAATCACTTTAGCTATTTTACAATTGACGGGAAAAACGCTGAACGAAGAAGCTTTAAGTTTGGAAGCAACTCAAATAAACACCGCAAAACCTTCAAATTATTTAAAGTTCAATTTCACACTTAATCGACTGTTTGGGCATATCCCGGAGTTTAAATATAAAAAGGCTCTGTATTACCGTAGTCGTAAACATATCGCTCCGCTTTTCGATAACCGCTTTGGCGATAAGTTTTTAAAAAACTATCAAAAAGGAGAATTGAAATCCCTTGTTTCAAAGGATGATTATGAAGCGGAAATAAAGAACTTACAAGACAAGTATTCAATTTTAACATAAGCGCCAACATATGAAAATAGTCTATGTTGCGGTTATTTTCCAACAGCCTTTAATAATATTCACCGGCTCTACTTAAGTTTTGAGATCCTCAATTCCAAAATTTCTAAATTAAGTTGACTTATTAGCTGAACTTAGGGCAAAGCACCGGAGATATTAATAACTTTGTAGCTTATTCAGCATACCCAACAATAATTTTAGCACTGAATACATGAAAATATTAGATTGTACTTTACGCGACGGTGGTTATTACACCCAATGGGACTTTGATAAACCGACTGTTGATCAATACATATTCGCACTTAATAAATTACCGGTTGATTATATCGAACTCGGTTATCGCAGTCCTTTGCAAGATTCTTATTTTGGAAAATATTATTATCTGCCCCTTTATGAACTGAAGGACATCAGGAAAAAAACAGATAAAAAGCTGGCCATCATTCTCAATGAGAACGATATTCGCGAGGAAGACCTTCCCGATTTACTCGAACCGATAGTTGGTTTGGTAGATATGGTGCGATTTGCTATTAAACCTGAAAATCTGGATCGCGCAATTGAATTGGTTAAAAAAATCAAAGATTATGGCTTTGAAATCAGCTTTAACTTGATGTATTTATCTAAATGGAAAGACGATAAAAACTTCATCAATTCCCTGGAAAGATTAAACGGACTGATAGATGTTCTTTATTTGGTGGATTCTTATGGCAGTATTATCCCTAAAGAATTGAAAGAACCGATCAAACGCTTAAAAGCTAAGTTAGATTGTAAATTGGGTTTTCACGGACACAACAATTTAGAAGCTGCTTTGCTCAATAGCTTAACGGCTATCGACTTAGGGGTTGATTTCATTGACAGTACCATCTTAGGAATGGGTCGGGGCGCAGGCAATCTCAAAACTGAATTATTACTGACCGTCCTGAATAAAAAAAATGATCTTAAAGTTAATTTTAATGAATTAGAAAAAGCGGTTTCTGCTTTTAAACCCCTTCAAAACAGGCATAGTTGGGGAACCAGTTTACCTTACATGATTTCCGGTGCTTATTCCTTGCCACAAAAGGAGATTATGGAATGGACCACTGTCCGGTATTACACCTTAAATGCCATTATTCGAGCCCTCAACAATAAACGGAATGAGATTTCTGACAATGAAAAGTTTCCAATCTGCTCCTTCCCAAAAACAGACAAAGCCCTTGTGGTAGGTGGCGGTCCTTCTATCAAACAGCACATTGATGGAATTTTACGGTTTATTGAAAACAATCCCGAGATTATTATTATTCACGCAAGCGCTAAAAACGCAGGGTATTTCAAAGACTTAAAAAACAAACAATTCTTCTGTTTGGTCGGTAATGAAGGCAGGCGAATGGAAGCAACTTTGAAAGATCTATCTCATTTTAACGGCGTTTGTATATTACCTCCCTTCCCCCGTAAAATGGGAACTTATGTGCCGGAGATTATTAAAGATAAAACCGAAGAGTTAGAGAAAATTTGGTTTACCGATAAATACTTGGATGCGCACACAACTTTAGCGTTGCAAATTGCATTGAATTGCAAACCAGAACATCTTTATTTTGTTGGTTATGATAGCTATAAACCCGAATCTATCTCACAAAAAGAAATGGAGTTAATTGAGGAAAATCAATATTTATTTGAAAAACTAAGTGAATTTATTTCAGATTTCTCCTCCCTTACAAAGACACACTATGATTTAGTGGCTCACGATAATTTATTTTATAGATTATCGAAATAGTTGTTTTTTGAGTAGTAATCGATGATGAATCAATTATAATTTTTTTCAGGTATTAATCCCAACTTATCTCTTTATAAGAATTTTCAGATGTCAAACTTTGTTTTCTTTTTACCCACCCGCAAAGGCAGTGAGCGCATAAAACATAAAAACACCCGTCAATTTGCTGGATATGACGGAGGGCTTGTAGCCTTAAAACTAAAACAACTTTTACAGATTCCAGATATTCCTATTTTGATTTCTACCAATGATCCAAAAACCATCAGCGTGGCTGAATCTTATGCAAATCCGCGTATCGAAATTATAAAACGACCTGAGAAATTATCTCAATCGAATACGGATCTTCAAAACCTCATCAATTACATCCCCACCATTACCAATGCCGAGCACATTGTTTGGACCCATGTAACTTCTCCTTTTATAACTGCGAAAGTATATCAAAAAGCAGTGGAGCAATACAAAAAACACCTCGGGAAGGGCTACGATAGCTTGATGAGCGTTACCAAAATCCAAGAGTTCTTATGGGATAAAAAACAAAATACCACCATTAACTTTGACCGATCTCAACTTAAATGGCCGCGAACGCAAGACCTCAACCCCCTCTATGCTGTCAACAGTGGGATTTTCATCAATAGCCGTCAAAATTACTTAGACCAAGAAGACCGTATTGGACAAAAACCGTACTTATTAGAAATTAACGCTTTGGAAAGTATGGATATAGATTGGATAGAAGATTTTATTACAACAGAAAAAATATATGAAGCACTTCAATAAATACAACATCATTTTATGGGATTTCGATGGCGTTATTATGGACTCCATGCCCATCAGAGATAGTGGTTTTGAACAAGTATTAAAAGAATATCCCACAGCACAAGTAGCCGAATTATTAAACTTCCATAGAACACAAGGTGGCTTATCACGTTATGTTAAATTCCGCCACTTCTTTGAGGATATCAGAAAAGAAGAGATTTCCGAAAAAAAAGTTCAAACATTAGCCAATCGTTTCTCTGAAATCATGTTAGAAAACTTGATAAATTCGGAATATTTAATAACAGATAGTTTGGACTACATCAAGAAAAACTATCAAAAGCAAATCTTTCATATTGTTTCTGGATCTGACGAAAAAGAACTCAATAAAATATGTAGCGGACTGAACATCGATATTTATTTTAAAAGTATCCAAGGCTCTCCAACCCCAAAAAATCAATTGGTGGCAGATATTTTAAAAAACAATAACTATAATAGTAAAGAAGTTTGTTTGATCGGCGATTCTATCAATGACCTTGAAGCCGCGCAAGTAAACGACATCGATTTTTTTGGATATAACAACGCTGATTTAAAAGAGAAATCCAATAATTATATCGATAGTTTTAATTCTTGATAACTTCTCTTCGAATGACTCTTATTGCAGCAGTAGTGAAGATAAAAATGGCAGCGATCAGTCTCTTTAAGATGTTTTTCTGTGAATAATTACTTTAAAACCGCTAATTTTAACATTTTATTTCTATAAAATCAACCAAAATAGATTAACTTAGTGATGTTCCACCCCACTTATTTTTATTATGCCCTAACAATGTGAAATAGCTCAATATTTTACACGACAAAACATTTTAATTTGAAAATAATTACAAATTTAAAACAACATATTCGTAAAAAGCAAGCAGACTATTACATCAATAAGTTGCTTTATCCTTTTGATGAGGGGTGGTTTAAAAACAAGCGGGTAGCTTTAATCGGTGGAGCAGATTCTGTTTTACAAAAAAAACAAGGTAAATATATCGATGACTTTGATGTCATTGTTCGAATTAACAAAGGGGTAGAACTCATCGACAAACAGCAAGAATACGTCGGCACCAAAACCGATGTGCTCTTTCATTCTTTTTTAGACAACCCCAGAGAAAAGGGCTCCAGTCCCATTACTGTAGATTTATGGAAAAAGCACAACGTACGACATATTGTATATTCCAGAAATTATAAAGTCGCCAAGCAGGGTATTTATGATATTATTCTCTTTGGAAAAAAATCCGGTGGGAAAACCAAATTTTCAAATTTACCCCCAGAGCTTCACAACAACAACATGGAGGCTTTAGCTCCACAATGGCCTACAACGGGCTTTATTGCTTTGAATACCATCTTTAATTGTCAACCCAGTCAACTTTATATCACGGGAATAACCTTCTTTAGAACAGCTCACAACAGTCTTTATAGACCGGAGAACGTAGAAGAATTTAAAAAACATTTTAACAACGGTGCCGAATCTCATAACCCGGAAAAGGAATACGCCTATTTTAAAAATTTGTACCTCAAAAATAAAAACACTATTCAACTCGACCAGGTTTTGGAAAAAATCATTAGCAACAATTAGGTGATGAAAAAGGCTGTTATTAGTTTAATTTACTGATATTGCGCCCTTTTAAACTTTCTAAGTACAATTTTCAGGTGAAGCTTCTTTACATCACAAATGGTATCAACGGTCCCGGCGGACTCGAACGTGTTTTAGCGATTAAAACCTTGCATTTAGCTGAGAAACACGAATTTGAAATTACAATTTTAGGGCTGAACAATGCCAATAAAAATCCCTTTTTTAAATTTTCACCAAGGATTAATTTTGTCAATATCAATTTGCCCAGTCCTAAAAGACCAATCAAATATATCCGCCGATACAAAAAAGGAATTCAACAGGTAGTCGATGAAATTCAGCCCGATATTGTTTCTGTTTGTGACAATGGACTCAAAGCCTTTTTGGTGCCAGTCTTCTTAAAAACCAAGGCAAAACTAATTTACGAACGTCATAATTCCAGGTTAGCTCAACTCAATTCTTTAAGTCGCAACCAGTCAAAATTATTAACAAAAGCACAGTTTTTTCTTACTGAAAAACTTGCTCCTAAATTTGATTGTTTTGTAATCTTGACAAAAGATCAAAAACGGGAATGGACCAGCGTAAAAAATCTGAAGACTATCCCTAATCCGCGTTCTTTCACCAGTAATAAAAAAGCAGATTTAGATAAAAAAGTAATTATAAGTATCGGCAAAATTTCTTATCAAAAAGGACAAGATCTATTATTGCAAATATGGAATAAACTTCAACCTAAACACCCGGAATGGGAACTGCATTTATATGGAGAGGAGAATTTATCTTTTTTAAATACTAACGATTTGCCCGCACAGGTTAAGTTTTTCCGAGCTCAAAAGAATATTAAGAAAAAATACCACAACAGTTCTATTTATGTAATGTCCTCTCGATACGAAGGATTTGGAATGGTCTTAATCGAAGCGATGACCTGCGGATTACCATCTGTCAGCTTTGCTTGTCCTTATGGTCCCGCCGACATTCTACAACACGGAGAAGATGGGTTTTTAGTTGAAAGTGAAAACTTGGAACAAATGCAAGCATACCTGGAACGACTAATGACCGACGCAGACCTCAGAAAAAAGATGGGACAAAAAGCACAAACCAATGCAAACCGATTTGCTGTCAACCCCATTATTGAAAAATGGGTGACCCTTTATAAAGATCTGGTAAAATGAAAGTACTCTTTAATACCGGACATACATATTTACATGGAGGTATTGAAAAATCCATAACGGAAAGAGCTAACTATTTTGCAAAACAACCCGGTTATCAAGTATTTATTTTGACTACCGAACAACAAAATAAACCTCCGTGTTATCCGTTGGATCCCAACATAAAGCAGATCGATTTAGCCATCAATTATAATCGGGAGAAATCATATCTAACTTATGAAAATATAAGAAAAGGGTTAAAACATTACCGTGCGCAAAAGGAAACGATCCGAGAAATCAAACCCGATGTAATTTTATCTCCTAACTTTAATTTCGATCACTACTGGTTGCCTTTTATTAAAAAAGAGGCCAAGCTGATCAAAGAACGACACAATTCCTTTTACGCAAAACAAAATGGCAATCAGAACAAAACCCTTCTACAGAAAGTAAAAAATAAATTTGATACTTGGATAGCCGAAAAATACGATCATATTGTTGTTTTAAATAAAGACGAGAAGGCATTTGTAAAAAGCTCCAATGCCGTGTTGATTCCCAATGGGATAGAGATTACTGACCAAGCTGCTCAATTGGAAAACAAAAAAGTAATCGCAGCCGGACGAATTGCTCCCGTGAAAAGATTTGATGAGCTGATTGCGATTTGGAAAAAAATCAATGAGCAATTTCCCGATTGGGAACTCCACATTTATGGACAAGATTATTTAAACACCACTGCTCAGCTTTGCGCAACAATTAATTCGTTTAACCTACAGGATAAAGTCGTCATAAAAGAAAGTGTAAGCAACCTGCCGAAGGTGATGCAAGATTACAGCGTATATGTGATGACTTCAGCTACCGAGTGTTTTCCAACTGTTTTATTAGAGGCTTTATCCGTAGGTTTACCCATCGTTTCTTATAACTGCCCCACCGGACCAAAACATATTATTTCTGATCAAGAAGATGGTTTTTTAGTGAAAAATGACAACCGAGAAGCTTATGTAAAATCCTTAAGCACTTTACTGGAAAACCAAAACCTCCGAAAAAAAATGGGCGCTAATGCAAAACGGAATATAACAAGATTTGAAAAAGAAAAGATGTTCAAAAAATGGATGGAATTGTTTGGTGAATCGTGAGTTGCGAGTTGCGAGTTGAATTTTAGGAATTTCTTAATTATTTCAACAAAATGTTATACATAAAACAACATTATTTGATAATTTTCCAATTACTTACCGTTGAAAAAAGCAAAAAGCAAAATTCCCCCCAACGCGGCATAGGATGTCCGCCTCAGGCGGACGGGGTGTTCCCGTCTACAAGTTAACCCGCTATTTCCTGACTTCGACACTTAAAATTCAATAAATTTATAACAGATTGTTTATCAGGATGATATCTACTTTTGAGTTTTTATTTGGGTGTCCCAGAGCTAAAAACAGGCTATATTTGACCCATGTTTGTCAGGAAAAAGAAAA
>DATGSA010000234.1:0-2977 GCA_035303085.1 Flavobacteriaceae bacterium | reverse complement strand
CATCGCTCACCGATTATCAACCATCCAAACTGCCGATAATATCATCGTGATGCACAGAGGGGAAATTGTCGAGCAGGGTCGTCATCAAGAGTTGCTCGATAAAAAAGGTACGTATCGTAAATTGGTGGATATGCAGTCTTTTGAGTAAGGTTTTTTTATTATTGCTTCTTAAACTTAGCAGATTGTTCTTTGCCAATAACATCGGATAGTTGTGAATTACTCTATAAAATGCGTATCAAAACGTCCTTCTCGCACTTCTACTAATTCTCCTGTGAATGGATTTTCTACATCAAACCAGAATGTCCCTGAGACAATATGCTCATCGAAATCTAATTTTGTAATAGTAAGTTCTCCTGTGTGTGTTTGATTTGTAGTTCCATGTTGAATACTACCAATTGTGAAGAAATCTATTCTTTCCGAAGTATTATGAAAATCTAATTCAACGAGTTGAAGAGTTTCGCCTTCCTCAATTGATTTAGCAAAAGTTTCCAGCTTTATACTTCATACAGGATCAATTTTTTCTCGACCCCCAACAGCAAAAAAGTATTCTCCAACTGCGAATTCGTAATAGGCGTCAAACCAGCCATTACTATCGGTTACATAAGGTTTCCCATCTACATAACAAGCAAAAATGCCGGCACCGGTTTGTGTGGCAGGTGGAAGAGATTGGTTGTCATCGTCTTTGCTGCAGGCAAAGCATAAGATTAAGACGACCAATAAAAAGAGTCTTTTCATAATGAAATTAATTTATAGCAATTCATCATATTTATTGAGTAAAATAAGTATCAAAACGACCTTCTCTTATTTCTACTATTTCTCCTGTATATGGATTCTCCATATCAAACCAAAAAGTGCCGGAAACAATATTTTCTTCCAAGTCAAATTTTGTAATGACAAGTTCTCCTGTATTATTTTGATTTGTTTCTGAAGACTTATAATCTGTTATATCTAAAACAAATTGTCCTCCTGCCCAAGCATTTCCCACTTTACTCTCATTCAAATAAAGGGTTTCACCTTCTTCAATTGTTTTAGCTTTAGTTCCTAATATTATAAACTCTAAGGCATTAACTTTAGCTTTACCTCCAATAGAAAAGTAGTATTCTCCACCCACCAATTGATAATAACAGTTAAACCACCCGCCACTATTATCGATAAAAGGTTTTCCATCTACATAACAAGCAAAAGTACCGGCGGCATATTCTGTAGCAGGCGGAAGAGATTGGTTGTCATCGTCTTTACTGCAAGCAAAGCATAAAATTAAGACGATTAATAAAAAGAGTCTTTTCATAATGAACTTAATTTATAGCAATTCATCATATTTATTGAGTAAAATAAGTATCAAAACGACCTTCTCTTATTTCTATTTTTTCTCCGGTTATAGGATGTTCTAAATCAAACCAAAAGGTGCCGGAGACAATGTTCTCTTCCAAGTCAAATTTTGTAATTGTTAATTCCCCAGTGTATTCTGAATTTGTTTCGACAAATTGATAAGAAATTGATTCTGAATAAAAACTACTTCCCGCCCAAGCATTTCCCATTTCATTCTCAGTTAGATAAAGAGTCTCACCTTCTGCAATTGTTTTAGCTTCAGTTGCTAATACCATAAATTGTAAGGCATTAACTTTACTTTTCCCAGAAATAGCAAAATAGTATTCACCTTCTACAAATTGATAATAACAATTAAACCACCCGCCACTATTATCGATAAAAGGTTTCCCATCTACATAACAAGCAAAAGTACCGGCGGCATATTCTGTAGCAGGTGGGAGAGATTGGTTGTCATCGTCTTTGCTGCAAGCACAAAGTAAAAATACCGATAAAATTAAAATAATTTGTTTCATTATTATGAGTTTTAGATTGATTTATATTAAAGACAAAAATGATAATATGAATTCCCATGAAAACAAGAGAGCATGATTAGAATCATTTTTGTTTCAATGAATTCATCATAAAATAAAGTAATATCTTTTTTTATGCTAATCTATGAAAATGCTTGTTTACAAATATATATAAAATATTATTAAAATTACTGCTAAATGGGGGTACGTTTTTTTATTTTCCTTAGTAATATAAAGGTTTCTATTTAATAAAATGTTTTGCTCGTTTGGGATCACCACGAATGCACGAATAAATTTCCTCGAGATGAACAGGCTTAAATAAAAAGATTTCCGTTCACGACAATCAAATAAAAAGTGCGGAGTTGGAGGATTTTGAAGTGACTAAGGATATTGGTTTTATTCAGAGTATTGAACATAAAAGATCTCCAGAATTCGACGATGAGGTTTTTGAGTTGTTTAAAAAGAGATATCATATAGATTAATATTATGAGTAAAGTTGATCCGATTCCTGATTGGAAATATATCTTTTTAGATACTTCGGTTATCATTGACTTATTGCAAAATCCGGAACGACTTAAACATAAGAACGAGAAGCATTATAATCGAGTAGCGGATACAAAAAAGGTACTTATCGCAAACTGGTCGATATGCAGTCTTTTGAGTAGTGCAATTGCAGTGGAGTTAGTCGGCGAAACCTTGAAAATTTCGTCTTTGTTTCTACAATTGAAGCTTGAGACGTTATAGGTTTTACAGCTTATATTCCAACTTTTTTAAAGAATCGTTTTCCTTCCTTTTCTCCAGCCCTAAAAGGGTGAGGAAGGAAAAACTACTTTATTTATTCAAAAACTCCTTAATCAATACCTTTTGCAGAAAAGGCTCCCAACACTTGTTCAATTTGTGTGGAGAGCGGGAAAACCATTTCATCAAAATAATTTCTAAGAACAGAACAGTTTTTCTAAATATTTATCACACTAAATCTATTACCGTTGGATTTATCCAACGGACTTAATTATACCGTTCTATTGTGGGCTTTAGCCCAATTTAATTGTTAATGTCAAGCAACCGTAAACTAATAACCTTTCCGTATTAAAACAAAAAGTGGCGAACTTGAATTAAACTTTCGTGTTGAATAATTCCTA
>DATGSA010000233.1:0-5683 GCA_035303085.1 Flavobacteriaceae bacterium | reverse complement strand
AGAGTTGTTTACCAGCTTTTTCTTTGTCTCCGTTGGAATGATGCTCAACGTGGGCTTTTTCTTTCAAAACTTTTGGATTATCTTGTTATTGGGTATTAGCGTATTTTTAATCAAAGCCTTGATAGCAGCAGGAGCCGTGGCTATTCTGAAGTACCCTCCCAAAACTGTGATTCTTACCGGACTTGCCTTGTTTCAAGTGGGTGAATTCGCTTTTATCTTATCTAAGGTTGGTATTGATAGCGGTTTAATTTCACAAGAAACCAACCAATATTTTTTGTCGGTTTCGATTCTAACCATGCTGTGCACACCTTTTGTGATAATTGCTTCTAAACCCTTTGCTAATAAACTACTTGGTATTTCAGAAAAAATAGGATTGAGAAAAAGAACCACCGTTAAAGAAGAAGATTTAGAAGAAGCCCCGGATATAGGTTGGAAAAATCATTTGGTCATTATAGGATATGGTTCAAACGGACAAAATCTTGCCAGAGCCGCCGCAGCCAATAATATCCCTTTTGTGGTGTTAGATCTAAATGCCAAAAGAGTAAAGCAAAATAAAGATACAGATGTTCCTATTATTTATGGAGATGCTACCGACGCTCATATTTTGGAATCCGTCAATATTCACGAGGCTCGGGCTGCAGTGATAACCTTATCAGATATCAACAGTACTAAAAATATTTTAAAAAATATTCGAACCACTTCCCAAACACTATATGTGATTGTAAAAACCCGCTATGATATCAATACATCAGAATTATTTGCACTCGGAGCCAATGATGTTATTCCGGAGGAATTGGAAACTTCTATAAAAATATTTTCTCAAGTCTTGGAGAATTACCTTGTACCTGAAGATGAAATCCATGATATAATAGAAAGAGTAAGAGTGGATAATTATGGACTTTTAACAGAACCGATAAAACCACCAAAAACATATAGAACCAGTCAACTGGCGCCTTTTCATATTACTGCACTACGGATTAATTCTGATAGCAATAAATTTTTGGGAAAACCACTTGATAAACTGCATTTGAGAGCAGAATATGGTATCAATGTACTGGCCATTATGCGTCAAAATGAAATGATTGAACAAATTGATCCGAATGAGATTTTAAAACAAGGTGATTTACTCTATATTCAAGGAAACACCCAAGATATTGAAGAGTTTCATCAGGTTATTAAGTAAATAAACTCTGTTTATTTTTAAAATACCATCAACCCATAAATCTATTTCAATACTTTGTAATTAATAAATATTCCGTATTATGCTACCAGGGTAGAGGAAGGAGGATTTTACGGTTGGCCATTTTCTTATTTTGGTCAGATAAAAGACCCGCGATGGGAAGACGATCCGCATGAAGAAATGGTAGAGAAAGCTATTATTCCCGATTTGCCTTTAGGAAATCATACCGCCTCGTTGGGATTTACTTTTTATACAGCTGATCAATTTCCTGCCAAATATAAAAACGGAGCCTTTGTCGGGCAACACGGATCTTGGAATCATTCAGAATTAGTGGGTTATAAAGTGGTTTTTATTCCTTTTGAGGGCGGAGCGCCCAAACCTCCCGAAGATTTTTTAATTGGATTTATCGCCAATGCCGACGAATATGAAGTTTACGGCCGACCTGTAGGAGTTACCCAAACCCCAGACGGTGCTATTTTGGTCAATGATGATGGCGCAGGAGTAATCTGGCGAGTGGAGGTGGAATGAGTTATTTTATTTAACCGACTTTTCCCCAATCTCTAAATCAACGGAACTTCTTGATATAATTGGTTTTTGCAACTAGATTATTAATCATTTCTTGGGAATTGACAAAAAAGTAATTTATTTCAGGCGTCAATTTCATAAAAACAATTATTTTCACTTTTAAAATTACTATCAACCCTAATTCATAAAAATGAGAAAGTTCACTTTTTTATTATTTACCTTATTTTTTGTATTGAGTTCCTATGCGAATAAAGAAACAAACAAAAAGCCTGAATCTGACTTAACTCAGAAGAAAGACACCACCGAAAACATAATAGCGAAAGCAAGGAAAATTCATGATAATGTTCTTACCATAGATACGCATGTGGATTTTGATGTGCGCAATTTCACGGAAGAAAAAAATTATACCCAAGAATTGCCTATTCAAGTAGATTTACCCAAAATGAAAGCAGGTGGATTAGATGCCGTATTTTTAATTGTTTATACCGGTCAAGGCGAATTGAATGAAGAAGGTTATAAAAAAGCGTATGCAAATGCCGATGCAAAGTTTAGAGCAATTCACCGTTTAACGGAAAATTATGCGCCTGATCAAATTGAATTAGCCACTACCGCTGACGACGTTCGGCGCATTGCAAAATCGGGTAAGAAAATTGCACTTATCGGAATAGAAAACGGCTATCCGATGGGAGAAGACATTTCTAAACTACAGGAATTCTACGATCGTGGGGCGCGATATTTATCGATAGCGCATAATGGACATAGTCAATTGGGAGATTCCAACACCGGAGAAAGAGACGACGTTTGGTTGTATAATAATGGATTGAGTGATTTAGGAAAAGAAGTAATTCCCGAACTCAACCGATTGGGGATTATGATCGATCTTTCTCATCCTTCCACAGGGGCTAACAAAGAAGCGATCAAGCTGTCTAAAGCTCCGGTAATTGCTTCTCATTCATCCGCACGTGCTTTGAACGATGTGAGTCGCAATCTTTGGGACGAAGAACTCATAGCGATTAAAGAAAATGGGGGAGTAGTGCAAACCGTGGCATTTTCCAGATATTTAAATTCCGAAAAGGATGCTAAGCATAAAGCAGAAGCTCGTAAAATAGAAGAGGAAATCGCTGAAGAAATGGATATGGAGATATTGAGTTGGCAACAGTACAGCCAATTGAATCAAGCTGATGCAAATGCTTATATGGATAAATACAGAACACTACAATCCAAAGCCAAGCCGCGAATTGAAGAAGAAGTAAATCCAATCGCCCCTCCGGTGGATGTAAAAGACTTTGTTGATCATATCGATTATATGGTAGAATTAATCGGAATCGATCATGTAGGAATCAGCTCCGATTTCGATGGCGGTGGTGGAGTTTATGGTTGGGATGATGCTTCTGAAACTTTCAATGTTACCTTGGAATTGGTAAAAAGAGGATACAATAAAGAAGAAATCGCTAAACTTTGGGGAGGAAACCTTTTACGGGTAATGGAAGAAGTTGAAAAAGTTGCTGAGCAAATTCAACAAGAATATTAGGTAAGTTAAGAACACATTGGTTATTGAAGTTTAAAAACCCTTCAAGAGTTTCAAACTCTTGAAGGGTTATCTAATAAAAGTAGATTGTCAGATTATAGCTCCAGTAAAGCAGCCTATGGAATCGAGAATAAATTTGATAAATTCTCAAAAATACTCAGCCTTTTCCTACTATAAAACTAATATACTACAGAACTACAATACTACTAAACTCCTCCTTTACGGCATCATATATTCATAACTTGCTTGTAATCCCAATGGAATTCCCAATGCCCAATAAGCCAGTAAAAAAACCGTCCATAAAACAAAGAAAATAATTGAATATGGGATCATCGTAGAAACCAATGTTCCGATTCCTGTATCTTTCACGTATTTCTGAGCATAAACAACTACTAATGGGAAGTAAGGCATCAGCGGAGTGATAATATTCGATACCGAGTCCCCAACGCGATATGAAGCTTGTGTCAGATCTGGAGAGATTCCCAGTTGCATTAACATCGGTACCATAATTGGCGCAATCAGTGCCCATTTTGCGGAAGCCGAACCGATAAAAATATTAACTCCGGCAGTCAGCATTACAATTCCAACAATGGTAACCTGTCCGGGTAAATTCATCGCCTGCAATCCTGAAGCGCCTTTTAAAGCGAGCAAAGCACCCAAATTAGATTGCGCAAAAGCATCGATAAACAACGCACAGAAAAAAGCCATTACAATATAGTAGCTCATCCCATTCATAGATTTGGTCATGCTTTCTATTACTCCTTTAGTTGATGTATAGGTTTTAGAAGCGAAACCGTAAACTACGCCGGGAATTAAGAATACAATAAATATTAATGGAACAATCGACTGCATCAGAGGTGCGGTAAAAGAGGTGATTTCTCCTTCCGCATCTCGCAGTGCAGAATCTGCCGGTGCCGCCCAAAAGAAAAGTCCGATCAAACTTAAAATCATAACTCCACAAGCCCAATAGAATGAGTTTTTTTCTTTAGGTGTCAAGGCTCCCATAGTAGTTTCTTCTTCGTCGTCAACTTCTACGGGAACTTTTTTCAGTCTGGGTTCTACTATCTTATCGGTAATATACCAACCTACCAACACAATCAATACAGAGGAAGCAGATGTAAAATACCAATTGTTTAAAGGGTTTACTTGAATATTGGGATCCATTATTCGTGCGGCAGATTGCGTAAAACCTTGTAATAAAGGATCAATTCCGGAAGGAACAAAATTCGCGCTAAATCCACCGGATACGCCTGCAAAAGCTGCGGCAATTCCGGCGATAGGATGTCGCCCGGCTGCATAAAAAATAACACCTCCTAAGGGGATAACCAATACATAACCTGCATCGGTAGCGGTGTGAGAAACAATAGCCACCAAAATTAACATCGGCGTCAGTAACTTCTTGGGCGTAACTTGTAGCATGGTTTTTAATCCGGCGTTGATAAACCCTGAATGTTCAGCTACTCCAACACCTAACATCGCTACTAAAACAATTCCCAAAGGAGCAAATCCGGTAAAAGTGGTGACCATATTCGACAGAAAATCGGCTAAAGCAGAACTGGTCAACAGATTGTTAATCTGAATGGGATCTCCAGTTGTAGGATTAATTTCCGCAAAACTAACAGTTGAAAATATGGCCGACAAAACCCAAATAACCAACATTAACACGAAGAATAAAATTGCAGGATCTGGGAGTTTGTTCCCTGCACGTTCCACAAAATCAAGCATTTTAGTTACAATGCCCTTTTTTTCTTCACTTTTACTTTTTGAAATTTTATCTTCTGCCATTTTACTTTGGTTTAATCGAAATCCTTAGACTTAAGTTGTTAAAATTTAAGCCAAATTCAGTTTTGGCCTAAAACCCGCTAAATTACAATTATTTGATGGATAGCCTAAATTAAGTTTCGGATTTCCGGTTTTAACAAAAGTATTGGAGAAAGAAGTGAAAAGTTACAACCACCCCTGAAATAACTAAACCTGCGGTTTATTTATTTCGTCCCCTCCTTTTTTAAGGAGGGGAGCTTTATTTTTGGGTTTAAATAGCTGGGAATCAAGGATGAACTCTTCTTTTTGTTATGTTTAATTCATTTTGATTTTCTTAGAAAGAAGTTTGTCTTTCACTATTAAGCTTCTATAACAAAGCAAACAAAAGCTCCTTTCCTTTTCAAGGAAAGGACAGCTTGATAATCAAACTTGTTTGATTGTCAAGCAGGTAAGGTTTCTGCTGTTTTGAAGTAGGAGGTTTGCTCTGCTCCTTGATTATGTTAGTATCAAGAAAGCAACACAACAGTTACAACCACCCCGGAAATAACTAAACCTTCGGTTTATTTATTTCGTCCCCTCCTTTTTTAAGGAGGGGAGCTTTGCTGTTTGCTTATAAGTTACTCTTATGCAGCAAACAAAAGCTCCTTTCCTTTTCAAGGAAAAAACAACTTAATAATCAAACTTGTTTG
>DATGSA010000232.1:0-5184 GCA_035303085.1 Flavobacteriaceae bacterium | reverse complement strand
TTCTACCCAACAAAACCCAACTGTTCAAAACGGATGAATCAATAATGTCATCCCTACGGGATTTTTTGGATGGATTTATACGTTGATATCTATAATAATATCACCCCGCTGGGGTTTGCTGGAATTTCCTATGAAAACCTTGTTTTCTATAATAATGTCACCCCGCTGGGGTTTTACAACGATCTCGTTTTATCAATTTCCCAAAAACCCCGTTAGGGGTGGAAGGATTATAAAAAATAAAGGCCCGTCAGGAAAATAACCCCAGGGGGGTGAAACAGCATGATTGTGGAAAACTTGATTTCGTTCTACACAACAAAACCCAACTGTTCAAAACGGATGAATCAATAATGTCATCCCTACGGGATTTTTTGGATGGATTTATACGTTGATATCTATAATAATATCACCCCGCTGGGGTTTGCTGGGGTTTGCTGGGATTTCCTATGAAAATCTCGTTTTCTATAATAATATCACCCCGCTGGGGTTTGCTGGAATTTCCTATGAAAACCTTGTTTTCTATAATAATTTCACCCCGCTGAGGTTTTACAACGATCTCGTTTTATCAATTTCCCAAAAACCCCGTTAGGGGTGGAAGGATTATAAAAAATAAAGGCCCGTCAGGAAAATAACCCCGTAGGGGGTGAAACAGCATGATTGTGGAAAACTTGATTTCGTTCCACTGTTCAAAACGGATGAATCAACAATATCATCCCTACGGGATTTTGATGGATTATCCGTTGAAAAAATAAAGTTTATTATACCAATTTACTTCACAAAACGTTATATAAAACGAATGAGAAGACGGTTTATGTTGTGTTTTATTTGATTTGATGAAATCATTTGATACAAATAAAGACTTTTCTTCTTATATTTAAACTGTTTAGTGTAAATATGCAACTTGATTTAAACTATTGTCTGTGAAATTAAAATTTGTATTTATCTTGTTATTGACTTTGGGTTGGAATAGCATTTCAGCCCAACCAAAAACAATGGAAAATCGAAGCACAGTGCAGGTTTGGAATCACTTACAAAAAAATGATAGCTTGTTCTATGCTATTGTTAACCGTGAAATTACCGAAGAAAATTTAGAGCGGATAAGAACAAATCCGAATAAATTTATTCCTCCGGTTTTGTTTGCCACGGCGCAGTATATCTTTCAAAATAAAGATAAGGACGAAGCTGTTTTCTGGTATTACGTAGCTCTGTTGCGTGCGATGAATGATACGCAACAAAATGAGTTGCTATTTGATAGAAACAAACACATTGTTTTTATTTACACTCAAATTTTTGGTAGATCGATAGAAACTTATACTACTACCAATATCCAATACACCGAAAAACAAATTTTGGCAGCCTGTGATTATGTTCGTGAAAACCACGGTCTTTACAGCTCCGCGTGGATTTATTTGGATGGAGCAGAACAAGAAAAAGACATTCCTGATATAATCATCAATTCGCAAGAAAACAAAAAACAAAGATTATTAACGGTAAATAAGTTTGAAGAAAACTTAAACAAATATCTCAAGGGAAAATTAACAGATGAATTTAAATATAAATAAACGATGTGTGGAATTGTTGGATATATAGGAAATCGGGAAGCTTTTAAGGTGATTTTAAACGGACTACGTCGGTTGGAGTATCGCGGTTATGATAGCGCGGGAATAGCCCTTTGTGGCGATTCAAGATTTGAATATTGCAAAACCAAAGGAAAAGTTTCGGATTTGGAAATCAAGTGCACCGAGTTATCCAAAAAAGAAATGATGGGAATCGGCCACACGCGTTGGGCTACCCACGGCGTGCCCAATGAACAGAATGCCCACCCTCACTTTTCCAATTCCGGAAACTTGGGCATTGTTCACAATGGAATTATTGAGAATTACGATACTTTGCGTCAAGAACTGATGGATCGTGGATATGAATTCAAATCCGATACCGATACTGAAGTTTTGGTCAATCTTATTGAAGAGGTTAAAATTCAAGAAGGTGTCAAATTGGGAAAAGCAGTTCAAATCGCTTTAAACTCTACCGTCGGAGCTTATGCCATTGCAGTTATCGATCAAGAGAAACCCGATGAGATTGTGGTAGCTCGCCTTGGAAGTCCATTGACCATAGGCGTTGGAAAAGATGAGTATTTTATTGCTTCTGATGCTTCGCCTTTTATAGAGTATACCAAAGAAGCCATTTATTTAGAAGATGGCGAAATGGCTATTATAAGAAGAGAAAAAGGTATCAAAGTGCACAAAATAGAAGATGATATGAAAGTCACTCCTTCGGTGCATACTTTGAAAATGAAATTGGAGGAAATTGAAAAGGGCGGTTATGACCACTTTATGCTCAAAGAGATTTATGAGCAACCAACGGCTATTGTAGATACGTATCGCGGGCGACTGTTGATCGATCAAGATATGATAAGGATGGCCGGAGTTGAAGATAACTTAGAGAAATTTCTCAACGCGCCACGGATTATCATTGTTGCTTGCGGAACTTCTTGGCACGCGGGATTGGTGGCAGAATATATTTTTGAAGACTTTGCTCGAATACCGGTAGAAGTAGAATACGCCTCCGAATTTCGTTATCGCAGTCCGATTGTCAATAAAAACGATGTGGTTTTGGCGATTTCCCAATCCGGAGAAACTGCCGACACTATGGCTGCCCTTAAATTAGCTAAGGAAAAAGGCGCCTTCACTTTTGGTATTTGTAATGTGGTGGGGTCTTCCATATCTCGGGAAACCGATGCGGGAGCCTATACCCACGCAGGTCCGGAGATTGGTGTAGCTTCTACAAAAGCTTTTACCACTCAGATTACGGTCTTAAGCTTGATCGCTCTCAAATTAGCCCAAGCCAAAGGCGAGGTGAACAAAAAGGATTTTCATTATTACTTAGAAGAATTAGAGCTGATCCCTGAAAAAATTGAAAAAGCTCTTGAATCAAGTGAATTAATCGAAGAAATTGCTCGGAAATATAAATCTGCTAAAAATTTTCTTTTTCTAGGAAGAGGATTCAACTTTCCTGTCGCCTTGGAAGGCGCTTTAAAGTTAAAAGAAATCTCCTACATTCATGCGGAAGGCTATCCTGCAGCCGAAATGAAACACGGTCCGATTGCCTTGATAGACAAAGAAATGCCGGTGGTTGTCCTTGCACCCAAAACAGAACATTATCAAAAGATGATCAGTAATATTGAAGAAATACGCTCGCGGGAAGGGAAGATTATTGGCGTGGTAACCGAAGGAGATAAAACGGTACATAAACTTGCGGATTACATTATCGAAGTGCCAGACACGGTAGAAGCTTTTACGCCGCTTTTGAATACGATTCCTTTGCAATTATTGTCCTATCACATTGCATTAATGTTGGGCAAAAATGTAGATCAACCCAGAAATCTTGCGAAATCAGTTACGGTGGAGTAGCGCGATTTTCTTGTCGCTAAAATGGAGTGCCTTTCACAACTGGGTAGATTCTAATTCGAATTAAGTGAACGGTTTTTTAATGTACTGATTCTATATGTTACCTTTTAACTCTCTCTAAATCAATATACAAAGGCTTCATTCCTTTTCAAGGAAAGGACTGCTCGACAATTCAAACAAGTTTGTATTGTTGATCAGGTAAGGTTCCTGCTTTTTTTAAAGTAGAATTGTTTTCGGTGTTTTAGATTTCAATTTAATTGAGTAAATAACCAAAGGCTTGCACCAATGGTTAGTCAAATATCGCTCATCCGGTTGAAAGATGGTTCTGTCAATTTATAAGCTTACCTCAATCATCGAGCAGATACTGCTTAGACTTCAATTATTTTTTCAATTATTGATTAATTTGTGGCTCCATAATAACGTCCGATAAGATAAAATATGAGTAACTAAAATATCTATCCTTCGGATGCCCTTATTTAATAAACCAACAGTACCATTACAAAATAAAAAAGCCACGAACGAAAATATTCTTATCGCCCATGGCTTTTGTATTTCTAATTTTCCATTCAAAAGCTAAACTAATAATGAATTTAAAACGGAAAATTTAGAATTGATTTGTTTAAACAGACCAGCTTCCGCTTTCACCTGTAATATAGTTAATCCAATTTCCGGATCCGTCAACATTCCAAGAGTACTCCAAGTTTAATTCGTTTTCATAATAAATTTTTAAGGTACCGGACATATCGGGATTGTAGTGCATTTCATACTTAGCGACATCATCGGCCATATTAAATGTGATATCTATACTATCATCGGAGTTTACTTCCCATACCCACTGATAAAGATAGTCGTAATCTTCAAAACCAAGGAATTTTAATGAACCATTTTGATCGTCTTGTGATTGTCGTAATTCCATGTATTTTACAAAGCCATTGGTTTCAAATCCTGAATAGAATATTTCAACGACGTTCATTCCATTTTGAACAGAGAATTGATAAGCTATTGTAGCCTCACCGTAGGAGTAGGTATAAACCGTATAAGAAATGGAATTGTCAAAAGGCTTTCGTTGAAAACTGCCGGTGGGGTCTATGGGTTCATGACTGACTTCAGCTCCCGGAGGAACCTGCGTTAAAGCAGTATAACTTTCATATTGTTTAACCATGGAGATGTGACTTACTAATTCTTGCGCTTTCGGGTCAGAATTGCTTTCCAATGCCGTAGGTAAAATAATATCTGTTTCCAATAAGGTGAAATCAGGATTATCTCCCATCGTCGGAGGATCTTCCATGTTATCGTCATCTGAACTACAGCCAATAAATAAAAGAGAGGAAATAAATAATACGATTGTTGTTTTAAAAATCTTGCTTGAAAATTTCATGAAAATTAAATTTTAGATTGATTTGGTTACTATTTTGATTAATTGTCGTAATAAAAATATTCGATAAGCAAATTTAGTAAATTTTATATAAAAAACAATTTATTTTGTCTAAGTAATAAGAAATAGCCACAGGGTTATAATATTCACTATTGAGTGTTATTTTAAACAAAATCTTTAAAATATTGTTATAACCGGTAGCAATCAATTTTAAAAGAAGTCTTGTTGTTTAATGCACTTGTGTTCGCGCAAAGGTTTCAATCGTTTCATTTGTCGTTTTTACATCAAGCAAGCCCGAGCAATAAAAAATAATGTGAAAAATAAACACGTTTAACATCACGGATTTTTAATGAGGAATGGAAACACAATAGCGCTTGAAACTATGTCGCACTGGATAGGATTATA
>DATGSA010000231.1:0-5737 GCA_035303085.1 Flavobacteriaceae bacterium | reverse complement strand
AACATGTGCCTTATCAGTCGAATTATCAAAATAAAGAAACTGCGCAACGTTTGGCAGAGATATTTCAGGTATTATTAGAGATGAAACCGGATTTATTTACCAAAAAAGGTTATGCTTTTAAAAGTCGATTGGAGTTCCCACAAATCTGGGGCTTGGGTTCTTCTTCTACATTGCTGAATAATTTGGCAACTTGGGCCGGGGTGGATGCTTATGAACTTTCAGATCGAACCTTTGGTGGCAGTGCTTATGATATTGCCTGTGCACAAAGTGACGGCCCGATTTTGTATCAGCGAAAAAACAAGCAAAAACCAGTGGTAGAATCGGTGAATTTCAATCCAGACTTTAAGAGTTTTATATTTTTCGTTCATTTAGGGCGAAAACAAAATACCCGAGAAGCCGTGGCGCGTTATAAAAAACTCAATCCCGGAAATAAAAAAGAATGGGTAAACGAAGCTTCGAGGCTTACTCAGGAAATTTTGCATGCCAAAGATATCCTGATGTTTGAGAGACTGATCGACGAACACGAACGTTTGATTTCTGATGTTTTAGAATTGCATACCATGCAAAATACGGTTTTTCCCGACTATCCGCGAATGATGAAAAGCATGGGCGCTTGGGGAGGAGATTTTCTGCTGGCTACAGGAGGAACAGCAGAAAGAGAATATTTCCGATCTAAAGGTTATACCAATATTGTCAGATATAAAGACATGATTTTGTAAGTTTTTGGGCTAGCTACCGCCAGTTTGTAACTGGTGGTGGTAGCCAGTTTGTAACTGGTGGTGCTAGCCAGGATAACCAGTTTGTTTGTCGGTACTACTAGTAGGTTGTATCTGGTGGTGGTCGGCCTACGTTAACCTAATCTATCTGATATATACATTTTGCTGAAATAACGGATTAATCTTAACATTTAACACCTCCAAGAAGTCAGTTTTCCTAAATATGTTTTAACTTGTAAGAGAGTTAAGCGTTAAATGTATTAAACATGAAAACAACATCAATTTCACAGACAAAAATAAAATCCATTATGCTTATAATCCTGTGTGGGTGGATTTTTATGGGAACAGGTTTGTCTTCTTCTTTTGGACAGAACCAGGAATTTGTCGAATATAAAGGACAAGTAATGGACGCGAATTCCGGCGATCCTATACCCGAAGCACATCTTTCGGTTGAACATACAAATATATCGGGTTTAGCTAATAAAAATGGTGTTTTCACCTTGAAGATTCCAAAAGATCTCGATCAATCTGTGGTAAACTTTTTTAAAGTGAATTACGAACCTAAATCTGTTCAGCTGCCTTTCTTTGATGAGGATTTTACCGAAATTATTTTAGAACCCGCTGTTTTAAAACCGGAAAACTTAGGTCAAGTAGAAATTTATCACGGATTAGACCCACTGCTGATTGTAGAAAAAGCGTTAAAAAAACATCGACCGATCGAAGGAAAACTCGTCGGGTTCTATAGGGAGAAAATTGATAGAGGACGACGCAATGTGCTCTTAGGTGAAGCAGTGCTTCAAGTAGATCAAGATAAGTACATCCGTGGGAATAAAGGAGAAATTTCAATTTATAAAAGTCGTAAAAGAACAGATTATAAGCGTTTGGATACCTTAGCGGTTAAACTGAGAGGTGGACCTTACTCGGGTTTGCATCTAGACCTGGCAGCTTATCCGCAATATGTGTTTTATGAGAGGGATTTAGATGCTTTTAAATTTGAGTTTGAAGAACCTACTACCATTGAAGGAAGATATGTTTATGTGATTTATTTCGAACAATTGGATAAGGATTATCCGTGGTATTATGGAACGATGTTTATTGATGCTAAAAACAATGCGCTGCTGAAAGTTGATTACAATCTAAATGTAGATAATAAAAGAGCAGCTACCAGAATGTTGGTCGTCCAGAAGCCCAGACGAATCAAAGTTACTCCCTTAGAAGTCAATTATCAAGCAGAATATGTTGAAAAAAATGGACAATGGTATTTTAATTACGGTCAGTTTTTTATACAATTAAGAGTAAATTGGAAAGGTAAACTCTTCAATGCTCGATATAACATTCATACGGAATTAGCCGTTTTTGACCGAAGTTCTGAAGATTTTTTCCCTAAAAAAGATCTTACCCGAATTAAACCCACAGTGGTCTTAACAGATGATATTTCAGGTTTTGAAGATCCGCAATTCTGGGGAGCCAATAATATAATTCACCCCGATAAAAGCCTTCAAGAAATAATTGAAGAGATCGAAATTGAAGGAGTGAATAGGTGAAGGGAGAGGTTTTTAATGATTCAAGAGATCAATGGTTTGTGTTGACTTTGGATAACAAAAAGAAATAAATAATATTTAATTTATGACCATTTGCAAATTAAGAAAATCACTGAGTCGGTATATTTATATTTTGGTCTTTAAATCAATATAATTGGATTCCGATTGGGAAATTACAGCTGTTTTATTGGTGTTTAAGAAAGTAAAATTTGCCTATAGTAGCTTAAAATCCAATAAAATATAATTGGCTTCTTATGTTTTTAGCAAATCTTTCCTGATCTTAATATTTTATCAATTCTTTGCTTAAACTATAAAAAGAAAGCTGTTTTTAAATTCTCGTAGAGGGGTGTCCGCCTCTGGCGGACGGGGTGTTTCCGTCCGCAAGCCAATCTCTGGACTTCTATCCCCGTTGGTGCGCTAACTTATCCACCTTAAAAAAATCCTTTTATACTCCTTTGTACATCATCTGTCAAGAAATTAAAATAATTTTCAAGGAGGGTGTATAATCTTTTCTAAAGACCAAGGAAAGATTCGATAATTTTGGAAAAATACGCACAAATGAACTGCCTACTTTTCCAAAGTTTTACAACCAAGGACTTTGGAAAAGTTCAAACGCGTAACCTTAGTCATTGCGTTAAGTTTTTTATGAAATCTCAATTTGACCAGCAAACAAAATTCCCCTCTCGTAGAGGGGTGCCCGCCTCTGGCGGGCGGGGTGTTTCCGTCCCCCTAAGTTAAGCGATCCACTTCTTCGTGAATTTCCCCTAAAAAAACTAAGAATCATAAATTCTTGATTTGATTGGAGGTCTTGAAGGATTACTGCTGTTATCATTTCTGCATTCATAAAGAGCTAACTCTAATTACTCACCTACGTCATCCGCCCAAGGATTTAAAAAATCAGCGAAATAAATTGTTTTCTGTTTTTATATTCGTTTGTCTGCCTGATTTTTTGTTAATTGCTTAATTATATCGGAAAAGGAAGCCTACTTTTAAGTTACTAATCTTAAAAACTTGATATTATGAAAAAACAACTTTTAATTGTCTTGTGTATTGCCCTAATATCTTTTGTGGGGTGTAAAGATACTGCAAAGAAAGAAAATCAAAACGAAGAAATGGAAACCGAACAAACTCAGAATGATGAGGGTAAATCGGTTGATTTTGAAGAGGTTCCGGATCAGGCGCACAATAGTAGAAACGCCTTGGATTGGAGCGGAAACTATCACGGTACAATGCCTTGCGCAGATTGCCCGGGAATTGAAACTACTTTAAATTTAAATACCGACTTAACGTATAAAATTAAATTGGATTACTTGGATAGAGATACCGTTATCGAAGAAAAAGGCAAGTTTGAGTGGGATAATGATGGTCAGCGAATTAAACTTCATCCCGAAAATCAAGACGGTACAGAAATGGCCTTTTTTGTCGGAGAAAATATATTGTATCGATTGGATGAAAAAGGAAACCGCGTTACCGGCGACCTGGCCGATAAGTATATTTTGGAAAAATATTAAGGGTGATTTAGAAAAGACAGCTCTAATTTAATTGAGGGTGAATATTTAAATTTATATCACTGAAAGTTTTAAGTTGATTAGAACGTTGAAAATCCAATTGTTTTCTTTATATCTCCGGTAAAATATCGACGGTATGAGGAAGAGGCGAGCTAAAAATAAATGAATTTTTGGCCTTGTGCTTTTTTTTAAGCCCAAGCTTCTATCATTAAAAAAACAAAGAAACAAATAATTTTGAAATTTCGCAGATGGTAAGCCCGTATTTGTTGCTATAAGTGTGGGACGCGATCTGCTTTTTATTATCATAACTTCTTTCCTAACATGACGTTTTCCTTCCTTTTTACCAAGCTTGTTTATGAGATGCAATCCTCTTGATTGATAAATTTTGCGATTGTAAACAAGGCCTTTGAATATGACACGGAAAAGCTGAGTTTTATAGCATTAATAAAAGATAAACTTTGGGAACGTAGCATCAAAATATAAACGCTGATAATAAATTAAGTTACATAAATATGTCAATGGTAACTCGATTCAGAATCTCATTTGTCAAACCGATAATTACCTTCGTTTGCGCGTGTCTATTACCATTTATAACTTCTATATCTCTCTATTTCACAATTAAATACCCCTAAATACCCAAAAACTCCGAAGGAATTCAACATCGATAACTCCATACAAGCGTAGCGCAGTTTGGGGTTTCTTAAAGATACCGTCCAAAAAAATGAGCAAGACGCATTGTATCTCGGTTGCAATTAGATAAATACGCCTTTTTTCAGCTGAATCTCCTAAATTATTTAATTTCTAAAAAAGAAAAACACTATCGATAATTATTTAAAAATCTTGAAGTATCTAATGACAGTCCGCCTTTTCTTGTGTTTTAACTTTTTTAAATGTTTTATTAAATATAAAACAACTTATAGCGGTTATTCTACCAGTTATACATTAAACTTGACCAGTTATACATAATATGCAACTAACCGTATATATTAAAGTAAATTTTTAACTTTAAATAATGGTTTAGTTGCTTTTTTAATTATATTTGTAAGGAAATAACCTTTTAAATAATTTATATTATGAAAAACATTAGCTTTTTTCTTTGTGCGGTCTTTATGACCATGATCGGATTCGCACAAGGAAGTGAAACATTTGAGAATCTTGAAGATGCCGTGGGGGATGGAAACGAAATATCCGGTTCTTATCAAGGTTGGACTTGGACTGGTGATAACGGTGAAGAGTGGAGTGCCACTGATGCCCGAACAGATCATGCGATTAATGGTAGAGCCATTTTGGTAAGAAATGGTGAGGTTTCCACAACGATACCCGACGGGATAGGGAATTTGACCTTAACTACAGAGCGTAGATATAGTGGTGGAGAAGGGGATTTGACGATTTCTGTTAATGGAAGTGTTGTCGGAACAATTCCTTATGGCGAAACCGAGCAAACAAACACAGTTTCTGGAATTAATATAGCGGGAGATGCTGCCCTTTTAATCGAAACTCCAGGAAATGGCGATCGTGTTGCAATGGATGACCTGACATGGACAGCCTATAATGCTACTGATATTTGTGAAGCCCCAACTAATGTACAGGCAGGTCAACATATTATTTCAGAAGGCCAAGCTGAAGTTCCTATAACTTGGAATGCAGGTGGAAGTGAAACCCAATGGGAAGTTGAATATGAAAATACCAACGATGCGACTGATACTGATGTAGTAACGGTTAATGGAAGCCCTGGAGTTATACTCGAGCTTGCAATAGGTACAGGTTATAATGTGCAAGTGCGTTCGGTTTGTGGCCCTGCCAATAGTGACTGGATAAGTACTGCAACAGTGTTACTACACCATTTCCTTGTGAGATCCCTACAGTTACTGCTGTACTGGAAGACGAAGATGCTAATGCGTTGGAATGTGTAGAATCGGGGCATAGTGCTTATGTGGCGCTTAGTATATCCGGAGGAGCTGGAAATACTTCC
>DATGSA010000230.1:0-8623 GCA_035303085.1 Flavobacteriaceae bacterium | reverse complement strand
GGTCAGCTACCCTTGCCTTTCGAAGCGCAGTCTGAAGAGCAGCAAAAAGTTGAACAACAAGCCACCCAAAAGATCACATACCAGCGCAAGAAACGCCAGAAAAATCATCCCGGTCGCATGTCGCTTCCCGATCATTTGCCGTGTCAATAAAAAATTTCATTTGTTTGTGTATTTAAGGTTTTCTATCTTAGATGGGAGAACTCATCTATCAACATCTGGACTTTAGTAACCAGCGGACAAGTAATCCTTGCCGGAGAAATTCGCTCTAAAGCGGAATTGGATTATCGAAAAATCGCTCGCCAGGTAATCAACAAAGCCGGTTATACCAAGGCTTCTTATAAATTCACCGGAAATTCTTGCGGGATTTTATCGGCTATTCACGGTCAATCGGCCGACATTAATCAAGGGGTCAGCAGAAAAGCTGAGGATGACAGTTTTGAAGCTAAAGCCGAGGCACAAGGAGCTGGAGATCAAGGGATGATGTTCGGCTACGCCACCAGTGAAACCAGTAGTTATATGCCTTTGGCTTTGGAATTGGCCCACGAAATTTTAAAAACACTTTCTGAAATCAGAAGAGAAGGAAAACAGATGACTTACTTAGGGCCGGATTCCAAAAGTCAAGTAACCATCGAATACTCAGACGACCATCAACCGACAAAAATAAAAACCATCGTGGTTTCCACTCAGCATGATGAGTTTGCAAGCGAAAAGGAAATGATAGAAATAATTAGAGATGATGTTGAAAACATTTTAATTCCTAGGGTAAAACAGAGTTATAATTCGCAAACTCAAAAACTGTTTACCGATGATATCAAATACTTAATCAATCCGACCGGAAAGTTTGTCATCGGTGGACCTCACGGAGACACGGGACTCACCGGAAGAAAGATTATTGTAGATACTTATGGCGGAAGAGGAGCCCATGGCGGAGGAGCATTTTCGGGAAAAGACCCGAGTAAAGTAGATCGTTCCGGAGCTTATGCCACCAGACATATTGCAAAAAACTTAGTTGCCGCCGGAATAGCCGATAAAATACTTGTTCAAGTTTCTTATGCCATCGGCGTTGCTGAACCAACCGGATTGTACATAAATTCTTACGGAACCGCGAAAGTGGATTTATCCGATGGTGAAATCGCCGAAAAAGTCATCAAACTATTCGATTTACGTCCCTATGCGATAGAACAAAACTTAAAGCTGCGAAATCCGATATATCAAGAAACCGCGTCTTATGGCCATATGGGCAGAAAACCATATACCGCGAACAAAACTTTTAATAAAGGATTGCCCAATGAAAAAACTATAGAAAATTTGGAGTTTTTCACCTGGGAGAAATTGGATCGCGTACATCAGATAAAAGAAGAATTTGGAATTTAAGATGTTTCAGTTAATGAATTTGAAGCCTTAATGGTCGATTAATCGAAATAAATATAATTTCATTCCCAGGTTGCTGCGTGAGGAATAAAATCATCTTGATAGTCTCAAATAATAAAAAACAACTAAAAACTCCGATAGGAGTTCAGCAACGATAGCCCTAGACAAACGCAGTGCAGCTTGGGATAAAAGGCAACCCACGTCCCAGAACTCCAACGGAGTTCAACTAACCAAAGATGATTTACTGGAAGATTATCCTTCAAAATAAGCCATGACTACTTCAACTAAAAAACTTCAGGCATATTTTAGACAAAAACAACCTAAATAACAACCGAAACTCACCTCTCAAACTCCACTAACGCGTGATAGATATTATTGACCGCCTCGGTCATAATCTCAAAATCTAAAGTATCGATGGTATCTCTTTTGGTGTGATAATTAGGATTTCCCTTTCCTCCGGTACCGATTATCATGACGGCAGGATAACCGTAAGGCCAGTAATTTCTGTGGTCCGAAGGTCCGTTGTTTCGATAATCATCGGCATACGATAAACGTCGCGATTCCATAAATGTGTTTTCTCTCAACAGTTCTGCAATTCGTTTGTTGAAATCGTCATATCTTCTTATACCGGAAACAATCAGATATTTTGTCGATGAAATGGTTTCATCCGCTTTATAATAACCGATCATTTCCAAAGAGATCATTCCGATAACCTCCTGTTTTTGAGCATAAACAGATTTTGCGTGAACATAACTGCCCATTTCCTTTTTCTTGAAAAACGGAGGTTCTTCCAAGCAAAAAGACACCAAGTCGATGCCGTAATCAAGAGGTGGTTTATGCTGCTTCAGTAAACGAGCAATTTCTAATAAACCGGCTACACTACTCGCATTATCATCTGCTCCCGGTTGTTCTTTATACACATCGTAATGCGCACCGATTATAAATCGTTTCTTTTTATCCGGCAGAAAAGAGGCCAGCACATTTTCATATTGATTTCCTTTAGCCTCCCATTTTTGCCGTGAAGTGGAAAATCCCGTTTCAACCAATTCCCTATCGATATAATCGGCAGTTCGTCGCAAACTTTCTATATTTTTATAATTTCGGTAAGGATAAATTGAAGTGAGATAATCAACGTGTTGATATAGATTTTTTTGATTGGCTTTTTCCAAAAGAATAGTGAATTGAAAGTTAGGGGTTTTCTATATGGTATGGACAATGTAGAAATTAAAATGGAATTTCCGTTACCACAACCCGTTATTTTAACATTCACTTCTTTACGTAACGTTATTAATCACATTTCATCATAGCATATAGTACAAATAGCTTATTTTTGATGGTTAGCAGAAATTAAACCATATTACACATGACAAAAGAAGATCAAAAGTTTATGCGTCGTGCCATTGAGATTGCTCGAGAGGGAATGGAAAACAATTCCGGTGGACCGTTTGGAGCTGTGGTGGTTAAAGACGGAGAGATTATTGCCGAGAGTTGCAATCAAGTTACTTCTACCAACGATCCCACCGCACATGCTGAAATTGCTGCTATCAGAAAAGCTTGTGAAAAATTAAATACTTTCCAATTAGAAGATTGTGTGATTTACACTTCTTGCGAACCTTGTCCGATGTGTTTTGGCGCTATTTATTGGGCGCGTCCAAAAGCTGTTTTTTATGGTTGTACCAAAGAAGATGCGGCGGAAATAGATTTTGATGATGACTTTATTTACGAGGAATTAGACAAATCAATCGACAACCGCAATATTAAATTTCATAACCTCCTCAGAGAAGAATCAAAACAGGTTTTTACCAACTGGAAAAACAAAACCGATCGTATTGATTATTAGATTTTATAAGATTTAGCAACTGTAAATTACAGTGAATTGTCCTTTTAAAATCGCTAAGGAATTAATAGCTTTCTTTCTATCCGCTGCAAATTCCTTATGTTTGCAAGATCAAATAAATAACGGAATATGAGCAGTCTTGATGGTTTAAAATGGCGTTATGCTACGCAAAAATTTGATGAGCATAAAATCATTTCCCAGGAGAAGATTGAAGTGATTAAACAAGCTTTCAATTTGACGCCTACTTCCTATGGCATGCAACCCGTTCGATTGATTATCATTCAGAACAAAACCATTTTAAAAAAGCTGTTTGAGTTTACCTATTGGCAAGATCAAATCCGCACCGCTTCTCACCTCTTGGTGTTTTGCACGGAAACCAATATCGATGAAAAATTTATAAAAGATACTTTTAAATTAGAAAAGGAAATCAGAGATACGCCAAATGATATTATTGAGAAATCGATGAAATTCCGTTTGGAACTTTTTAATAGCTGGACGGCTAAAGAAAAAGAACAATGGGCGCTAAATCAACTGTATTTAACGCTTGGGAATGTGTTGCATATCTGCGCCAATGAACGTATCGACGCTTGTCCGATGGAAGGTTTTGAACCTAAAAAATACGACGACTATCTTAAACTTCCCGAACAAAATTTAAAATCACAATTGCTCCTACCGATAGGATATCGGGCAAAAGATGATTTCTTCGCTGATTTTAAAAAAGTTAGACGTCCGCTGGACGAAATGGTGATTGAAATTAATTAGAGTTAGCGGGTTACGAGTTAAAACCGGAAACGCGAAACCTCATCCTTTCAAGCTTTATTTTCCTTAAAAAGGAAGGAGCTTTTGCTTCTTGATATAGAAGACTTTAAGATAAGGGCAACCCTGCAAGGGCTTGGAGCCCCTTGCAGGGTTCAACGCATTCATGAGTTGACGAGTTGGCAAGTTAAAACCGGGAACACAAAACCTCATCCTTTCAAGCTTTATTTTCCATAGAAAGGGAAGAAGCTTTTGCTTCTTGATTTAGAGTACCTAAGAAGTAAAAAACAATGGCAACTCTGCAAGGGTTTGGAGCCCCTTGCAGGGTTTAATAACGCATTAAAAACCCAAATCAAAGCTCCCATCCTTAAAAAAGGAGGGGAAAAATAGATAAACCGAAGGTTTGGCTATTTTAGGGGTGGTTGTAACTTTTTATATGTCTTTTTAAACCGAGGTTGTTTTAATTGAAACTGACTCAAGTTTAAAACGCAATGACGCATTATTTTTTTCGTTATAGTTTAAAAAACAAATAACCAAAACTAATCGCCTGATAACTTACATCTGCTCAACGGTATAACCATCTTGCCTTAGCATCTCAATCAAATTGTGGTTGCCTACTAAATGGCCATATCCCACAATAACCATCGGTTTTTTATTTTGTTTGAACATGGTTTCTAACTTTTTTCGCCAGTTTTCATTCCGGGCTATAATGAGTTTTTTATTTAATTCTTTGGAGAAATTCCCCAAATGATTGAAGTTTTTTGAGTTTAAAAGCTTGTGGACTGCCTTTACATTTCCGGTCTTCCAAAAGTTCATCATTTTATTTTTCTCCTCCCGCTCTTTATCTTCTTTATTTTTCAAGTTGAATTTCAGAAATTCAACTTGTTGATCTTCATCTAAATCTGCAAATACTTTCAACTGTTCTTCCACCGTTTCAAGCCCAACAATGGTCTTCCCGTCTTTTTTGGCTTTTTGATGAAAATGGCTGTCAATCCCGGGCATTGTATTGCCTTCATTCATTATATTCAAAGCTTTGATAAAAAAGGCCGCCAACCAGGGTTTTAGGATTTCGATGTTGGGTATCATCTTTAACCGTTGTTTGGTTTTGATATATAATTCCGGCGAAAGATGGTTTTCTAAACGGTCGCCTTTTTTATAAACGGCAGTATCCATCACCACTGCAAAATCATTTTTTGCCTTATCCTTATCGAGTTCAAAAACCACGGGATTGCTTTTAGCAAAGGTTTGGTAAAAAACCGAATCCAACGGATAAAAATCAGGCGTGACCATATGAATCGATCCGGCCAAATAGCCTTGAACCTCATTTTGATAAGAAACCTTCCATAACATATGTTTCTGACCGGTCGTGTCTTGGGCAAAACCCGTAAACATGATCCCCATCCCCAATAAAAAGAAAAGAACGAAAAGATGTATCGATTTTTTCTCTAACATAGTGCTTCTAAAATTAATCGGTAAAGTTTAGCTTATTGACATTTAAAGGCACATCCGGTCGCAAAAATATTGACATCAATGTACTTTACGTTCTCTTTCCCACAAGCCCTAATCGCTTTTTCAATACAGCTATTATTTTGAAATCGCACAAGATAATCAGTCAAATAATCATGAATGACCGGCAGGAAATACGATTTTATCATCTCAATTTTGTCTTTTGGAAGTGTTTTATCATCCAGTTTAATCGACACCGAACTTTCCGGTAAGCTCGTTGATTTTAAATGGATTATAAAATCGCTCGTGGCAGAAGAATCATTAATCCGAAGATTCTCAAGGGTTATCGATACATCTTTCAATTTTCTAAAGCTCGCTTTAAAATTTTCCTCTTCTTTTTCCACCTGTAGGGAATCTATGTATTTATGGCGCAAATGTACTGTGCCGTACTTCGCGGTCTTGATGGTGTTAGACGTATCGCCTAAAGCCACGGCCAAGTCGTTATCGCTAAAAGTAGCCGTTCCTATTTTTTTCCAATCGCCCTCATTTTGGGCTGTCAAGACATGGCTGGACATAGAAATCAAAGACAGGAACAATAAAATTTTTACTCTATATGTCATACTATATCAAATATAAAAATTAGCTTATTTACAAGAAAAAGAACAGCCTGAAAACCACCCACCTTCGTCATAGGTATCAATATTACCTTCGCCACAACCTCTAATCGCTTTTTCAATGCAACTATCACCTTGTAATAAAGTAGCTAATGCAGCGATAGCCCTAACTACAACTCCTATCCAACCACCTCCGTATTCCACTTTTGGTGCATTCTCCGGATCGGTAATTATAATTTTCCCACGCTGAGGCTCGTCAATTGTTAATTCAGGAGATTTCACGGTAAAGGCAAATTCCGTATTTCTTTCATCTATTATATTAATATCTATAAACAAATTAACCTCCGCATAACCAACTGGAATAGCTTTAAATGACTTTTCGGATTCCTGTTCAATTTTATATTCTTTAGAAATTATCCGTATTAAATCACTCTTGGTCTTCCACTGATTAAAATTTCGACCCAAAATAAGCTCTCTATTTTCTCCCAACAATTTGGATTCAACAATACCATATACTTTAGCATCCATAATAATAGTTTCAACTCAAATCCTTTTTGCAACATACTGAGCGGATTTATTGATCTCAATTGCATAATTCAGTCATTCATTTTATCAGAAAACTATGTAATTTAATTACACAACAGCACGAATATATATATATATACGATAAAATCCAAGAAAAAAACAAAAAATCCCGCAACCTTCTTTGTAAAACCAACATGTTTAGGGATCAAATGAGTATTTATTTCGTTTCATTTTCGTTAGGTATTGTCGCGTGTCAAAAACATCAACAATTTCATTGCGGTTTTATCCTAATTAAGTCAATAAATCTTTTTCGGTATAGTTCATTACCACTCGATTCATCCATCGGACTAAATTTTCGAAAAAGTCAGACGCCCGTTGGACGAAATGGTGATTGAAATTGACTAGATATTAAGGGTTGGCGAGTTCCGAGTTAAAACCCCAAAACAAAACCTCATCCTTTCAAGCTTTATTTTCCTTAAAAGGGAAGGAGCTTTTGCTTCTTGATTTATAGGAGCTTTAAGGTTAAAAACCATGATAACCCTGCAAGGGCTTGGAGCCCCTTGCAGGGTTCAACTTATTAAAAATCAAAGCTCCCATCCTTAAAAAAGGAGGGGAAAAATAGATAAACCGAAGGTTTGGCTATTTTGGGGGCGGTTGTAACTTTTTATATGTCTTTTAAAAAACTGATTTTAACCCAATCAAAACCCAGCTGCACTGTCATCTCCTCTTTTATCGGCTGCGGAATGAATTTCTCCATCTTGGACTAAAATCATTTCCGTTCGGCCGATAGCTTCGCGTTCTTCGAGTTTGTATCCCATTTCTTTCAGTTCCTCACGAATGTTTTCATCAAAATCCTCCTCCACATAAATCACATCCGGTTGCCATTGGTGATGAAATTTTGGCTTGTTGACCGCTTCTTCTGCTGAGAGGTCAAACTCCATAACATTCAGAACACTTTGTAAAACCGAAGTAATAATCGTACTTCCGCCGGGCGTTCCTACAATCATAAAAGGTTGATCGTTTTTCAAAATAATAGTCGGCATCATAGAACTCACCGGACGTTTATCGGGTTCAATTTTATTGGCTTCAGTTCCTAAAAGTCCGTATTCATTCGGCACTCCGGGTTTGGCGCTAAAATCGTCCATTTCATTGTTCAGCAGAAATCCTGCACCTTCCACTACTACTCCACTTCCATAATTAGTGTTTAAAGTGGTAGTTACAGCGACGGCATTTCCATATTGATCGAGAATTGACAAATGGGTGGTTTCTTCACCTTCGACTATCCCGGGTTTGATATGGTCACTATTTCCGGCTTCTCCGGGTTCAAAGGCTTCCATTCTACTTTTTAAATAAGCTTCATCTAAAAGTTTGTCGACAGGCACTTCCACAAAATCCGGATCTCCCATATAATCCGCACGATCGGCATAAGCACGGCGTTCGACCTCAACAATATGATTGATCGCTTCCGGACTTTGGAAACCCATTCCTTTTAAATCATAAGGAGATAACATTTTCAACATCATTTCTAACATCAATCCGCCACTGGAAGGTAAATCCATCGTCTCTACTTGATAGCCTTTATAAGAAAAGCTGCGTGGTTTGCGCTCCACCGCTTTATAGTTTTTCAAATCTTCCAAAGTGATTAACCCTTCCCCTTTATTCATTTCATCAACAATAAGTTGCGCGGTTTCTCCTTCATAAAACTCCTTCTCTCCCTTTTCAGCAATTCGCTTTAAAGTTTGTGCCAAATCTTTTTGAATCAACGTGTCGCCTTCCTTCCAAGCTTGCTCCCGCACAAATAAAGGAGGATTGGTATTGACTTGTTCGAATAACGCTTTACTTTCATTTAAGTTTTCTGCTTCCAACGCGGTAATCACAAATCCTTTTTCGGCTAATTGAACAGCGGGAGCAATTAATTTTTCCATCGGCATTTTTCCATATTTTTCATGGGCCAAATAAGCGCCCGCCACGGTTCCGGGAATTCCGGCTGCTAAATGACCGTCTAAACTCTTTCGCGGAATCACCATTCCGTCTTCGTCCAAATACATATCCCTGCTCGCTGCGGCCGGTGCGA
>DATGSA010000229.1:0-8122 GCA_035303085.1 Flavobacteriaceae bacterium | reverse complement strand
AGTTTCAAAAAACACAAAAATATTCTTTGTGAATTTCGGAGAAAAAGAAGCGCTTTATGCTTTAAAAACAATTAAGGACTTACGTAAAAATGGTATTAGTGCCGAGCTATATCCCGAAGAAGCAAAGATGAGAAAGCAGATGAATTATGCCGATAAAAGAGCGATTCCTTATGTGGTGTTGGCAGGGTCTAAAGAAATGAAAAACAAACAATTTACTTTGAGAAATATGAAAACAGGCGAGCAAAATTTAGTGGATTTTGAAGCAATGCTTGCGGAGATTGCAATATAAAAATGCCGTTTCTTTACGATAGCGACATATCTTCTTGCTCTTCTTCTTTCGCTTTTCTTTCCATCGGCAGAATATAAAGCTCTTTAACAGTGATCATAAGGATGTAGGCAATGGGAGTTGCAAAGATCAACCCCCAAATTCCGATAAGAATATAAGCGAATATCTGTGCAAGAATAATCAAAGCGGGAGGAATTTTAACCAAGCGGTTCTGCACATTTGGAGTGATAATACTTCCCTCGCTAAGTTGAATGATTAAATACAAAACTCCGACAAGAAGCGCCATGTTTACGCTGATAGAAAGCGCCACCAATAAGGCGGGGATGGCAGATGCTATGGGCCCAAAGTTTGGTACGAATACCAACAAGCCTGCAATGAGAGCTAAGGCCAACCAAAAAGGTAATCCGATAATGGCTAAAGCAATGGCAGTCAAAACAAAAATAAGCCCCATGGCAAAAAACTTCCCTAATAACCATCGGGTTAGTCCTACCGAAATTTCATCAATTAAATAAGTGGCTTGTGCCCTATGTTTCGGCGGAATTAGTTGTACAAAACCATTCAAATATATTTTCGGTGAAATCGTAAAATAGACTCCCACTACGATAATGACAAAAATATCGCCAATCCCTCCAAAAGTAGACTTGAAAATCTCAGATATCACCACGTCGGAAGATTCCACTTTATCTAAATAAGTCTTGAATTTTTTCCCCACATCGGTGTCGCTGAAGAATCGTTCTGATTTCTCTATAATTTCAGGAAATTTTTCTTGTAGCTCCGAAAATTGATTGACAGCTGTTGATCCGGCCAAATAAAAAAGCCCTGATAGAATTAAAACGGTTCCCAGAAAAGAGGTAAGAATACTGAGATTGATGGACCAACCTGTTTTCTTTTCAATGAATTTTCCCAATCCCCGAAAATAACAAGCGATTAAAGCTCCGACTAAAATCAAAATGAAAACATGCAGACTCTCGATAAAAGCTATAATCAATAGAACGATTAGAGCTATAATTGATCCGCCAGTCCAGATTTTTTGGGAAAAGGATTTTTTGTTTTTAAAATTAGAGGGATTAGACATCACTTTATAAAATATTGAAATCCAACATTACTAATATATGTATTTATTATCTCTTAAATCTTTCTTCAACCTTTCAATCTCAAATACATGCCAAATCGGATTCAAGAACAAGGCGATTTGTTTAATGATTTATTTAATACCTCGATTGATTTAGAAAAAGTGATAGCTAATGGAAAATGTTTAATTCCTCTTAATAATCAGGGTTTTATAATTGCTTATTGTAAAATGAAGGGATAATTCATAAAATAAATTTATTATGGAAAAGTCAAAACAACATTCTAAAATCGTGCGTAAAAAACTTCAGGAAGTCATAGATATGCTTCGGGAGGAAATTCCGTCCACAGAAGATGATAAGGCTAAAGCACTTTATGAAACTTCGGCAGAAGTTTTGATTGGTGTAAAAACTGCTTTTGCTCATTTCGAAGAAGGGGAGGAAGAAGCCTGGAAATAAAAAACGATAAATGTGAAAAGCTGTTTGGGAATTTTCAAAATTGCCAAGCAGTTTATTAAGGCTGTAGTTTATTTCTGCGTTGATAATCTCTATTTATGCGTAAAATATAGTGTGTATTCATATTTTTGTTCGGAACTAGGTAGTAAACTTTTCCAAAGACCGAGGGAAGATTCGAGAACTTTGGGAAAGTATCCACAAAGCGACTCCCTACTTTTCCAAAGCTTTACAACGCTATACAAGTATTTTTGAAAAGCTCAAATGCGTAACCTTAGTAATTCCGTTAGCTCCTAATTTCATAAAAAATTTATTTATGTATTCGTAACATCTTCCCTATTTCACAACTTTTAAGGATTGACTTCCGCTAAAAAGATAGACGAAAACTGTACTCTCTAAGCCCTTCAAGGATTCCAAACCCTTGAAGGGCAGGACTATGAATGCAACTTCCAATTAACAACGCAACACTAATAAGGTTGGTTGGTTTTGTTAAGACGCTAATTACCAAAGCAATAGGGTTACTGTTTTTTTGAAATATTATTTATTTTAAAAATTCAAACATACGAGGGCTGGGGTAAATAATTGAATTTTCGGCCATTTTTGTTTACCTCGACCTTGCTCTTGAGGCGCACACATTAAAGGGCGCAAAAACGGCCCAAAAATCAGAAGTATTTTGCAAATAACAGCTATTTTAAACTACAGCCTTCATTAATTATACTCAAAATGTAAATTAGTTATTATCTTTGCCGTATGGAAAAATTAAGCGAACAAGAATTACATAATATGGCGATGAATGTCGTCGGGAAAGACATGGAGGATAATGGGTTCGAGTTTATGGCCATCAATAGTAAACTTAAAAAAAATCCACAGTTTGTCGGATTAAAAGATAAAGATTTACATTTTGTCGTTGTTCGTGCCGTTGCTTATCCGGATGACCCAAAAGAATACGACGCGGTGTTTATGCAAACGATAAAAGAACACGCACAAAAATTTGATGCAAAGGTGTATTGGGCCGGAGTGGGGCTTGCCAATGCTAAAGATTATAACCTACCGGTTACCAAAGAAGAAGATTATTTGGTGAATTATAACGGTTTACAGGAAATTTAAACAGTTTACTCAAATATTTTCTTTTTGCGAAGCTCGAAATTCCGACCCAAATAAACTTTTCGAACCATTTCATCTGCAGCTAACTCTTCAGGAACACCGTGTTTTAAGATGCTTCCTTCAAACATCAGATAAGTATGATCTGTGATGGCTAAAGTTTCTTGTACATTGTGATCGGTAATCAAAATACCGATGTTTTTTTTCTTGAGTTGTGCTACAATACTCTGGATATCTTCAACCGCCACGGGATCTACCCCGGCAAAAGGTTCGTCCAACAAAATAAACTTGGGATCGGTAGCCAAAGCGCGAGCAATTTCTGTCCTTCGTCTTTCACCGCCGGACAACAAATCTCCTCGGTTTTTACGGATATGTCCCAAACCAAATTCTTCGATCAGCCCTTCCATTTTTATTTTGCGTTCTTTCTTAGACAAGTCAGTCAGTTGTAAAACACTCATAATATTATCTTCCACACTGAGTTTTCTAAAAACTGAAGCTTCTTGTGCCAGATAACCTATTCCTCTTTGTGCACGTTTGTACATCGGGTAGTTGGTAATATCGGTGTTGTCGAGTAATACGCGACCACGAGTGGGCTTGATCAAACCGACAATCATATAGAAAGAAGTCGTTTTCCCGGCGCCGTTAGGGCCTAATAACCCCACTATTTCCCCTTGTTCAACGGCAACGCTAATTCCTTTAACGACCTCACGGCCCTTGTAGGCTTTTACAATGTTTTCAGCACTTAATTTCATAACCCCAAATATAAGCGAATTAAAAACTTTTTAACCCCTTTTTGTTCAAGAGATGACATAATTCTTTTAAAGGTTTTCTCTGTTTCGCCCATAAAAAAAGCCCCGATATTGGGGGGCTTTCCAGAAATATTTGAAAAGATTAATTCTCTTTGAGTCGGGCAATTTCTTTTTTTACTTCTTCAATTTGTTTTCTTGCTCGCTCTTCAGCACGTTCAGTATTTTTGCTTAGAACCCTGTCCAGTTGTTCTTCGAAAGAAGATTTAAAATCTTCTCCAAACTTTTCAAAATATTCTGAACCGGTGTCAACAAGCGCTTTACGGGTGTCTTTTCCTCTTTTTGGAGCAAATAACAATCCCAGTGCAACACCTGTAGCCGCTCCTAATATTAATCCGCCAATAGCTTTTTTTGTACTCATATTTTTATTTTGTTTAAATGGTTAGTTTATTTTGTATAAGTGCTACAAATTTAATCTATATCTTTGCAAGAAACGAAAGGTTCCTGTTAATAATCTTTTAAAAATGCAAGTAATTCTCCAAATAAAGAGTGATTTTATTTAAACTAAACTATCGGGAAGGATTGAATGAAATTTATATTATCCTGAAGATTTATATGAAGTATTATTAAATGGAAATTTCGATTTTGATATCTTTGTTCTATATTAATTTCAACTAAACGGATGAATAAGTTCAATTTTAAAATAATGAGAATTGCAGGGTTGGTGCTGCTGATATTAAGTTTAGTCGCTTGTCAGGAGAAGACTCAACCCCAAGTTTATAGTGGACTTGCTTTAGGTACGGATTATCAACTTCAATTTTTTTCGAAAGATACACTTGATATTCAACCGCAAATTGATTCAATCTTTGATGAACTCAACCAATCGATGAGTACCTATATAGAAGATTCTGATATTTCACGGTTGAATGCCGGAGATACAACCGTGAAAGTGGATCATTTATTTAGAAATATGTTTTTAAGATCAAAGGAGATTTATAAAAACACCAATGGTTATTTTGATCCTACTGTTGGCGATATTGTAAATTTATATGGATTGGGTTCAAAAAAACTAAACGTCAAAGCTGATTCCTCTTCAGTGGATTCATTGATGGTTTACGTGGGATTTGATAAGGTTTCTATTACAGATGATAATTTAATTGTAAGAAAATATCCTCAAACCGTTTTAGATTTTAATGGAATTGCAAAGGGATATGGAGTGGATTTGCTCGGGGAGTTATTAGAGGGAAAAGGAGTGGAAAATTACTTGGCTGAAATAGGAGGAGAGATTCGAACAAAAGGTAAAAATCTTAAATCCGGGAAAACTTGGCGCTTGGGAATTGATGATCCAAGAACTGACACAAATCCCGGAGAGCTTCAAGGGATAGTGGAATTAAAAAATCAAAGTTTAGCTACTTCGGGAAATTATAGAAAATTTCAATACGATTCGATTAGCGGGGAGAAATATGTACATATCATCGATCCAAAATCGGGATATACCATAAAAGGAAATATGTTAAGTGTTTCTGTAATCGCAGACGATTGCGCTACTGCCGATGCTTATGCCACTGCTTTTATGGCCATGGATGTTGAAGAAGCCAAAGAAATCGCTCAAAATCAAAATGAGGTTGACGTGTATTTTATTTATGATGAGGTGGGAGATATGAAAACTTATCTATCCAGCGGATTTGAGCGAGCAATGATTGATTAAATCGATTGTGTTTTGACGTTTTATACCTGTAATATTTTCAACGTAATAGAGGTCTTTCGGCATTTCAACAAGAAATTAAGAGAAGTGTGTGTTTTATGCTTGAGTGGTTCAATAATCAAGAACTCAAATCATCTTTTAAAACAAACCGGAATTATTTCACCTTTTGATAACCGATATCGTTCCATTTCCGCTGGGCTGAGTTGAGCGGTGTAATCCACTTCTCTTACTTCAAAACCGATACTGCGGAGTTTGTCGAAATAATCTCTACCATAAATTCTGACATGATCGTATTGTCCGAAGATCTTTGTTCGTTCTTTCGGGTCGGTTATGCTGTCGTCTTCAAAAGTATCTCTACGATTCAAGTCTTGCGGAATTTGTAAAACCGCCATTCCTCCGGGTTTTAAAACACGAAATAACTCTCGCATCGCTTTGGTATCATCGGGGATGTGTTCCAAAACATGGTTACAGAAAATCACATCATAAGTATTGTCTGAAAACGGCAAATCACAGATGTCGGCTTTTACATCGGCTAAGGGTGAATTTAAATCTGTAGTGGTGTAATCTAAGTTTTTCATCTTCCGAAACCTTTTATAAAAGGCTTGTTCTGGTGCGAAGTGTAACACTTTTTGCTCAGCTTCAAAAAAATCGGTTTCATTTTTTAAATACAGCCAAAGCAGCCGATGTCTTTCCAAAGAAAGCGTAGATGGAGAGAGCACATTTTCTCGTTGCACTTCATATCCATAGGGCAAAAATTTAGAAAAACTTTTACCGTCTATCGGATCGGTGTATTTATTTCCTCGCAGGGCAAAAGTCAAAAATGGTCTGACTAAAAAGCTCATTTTAATCAGCCACGGCCTGGGAAAAGTGTTCAGGATCTTTTTGAAGAGCTTTTTCATTGTGGCTGATTATAGAGACTTTCAAGAATTTATTTCTTCAAAAATAATACTGTTTAAATAAAACAGGTTATTTTTTTCTAAATTCATCTTCTTCGTTTGATTCAATTCCCAACGCTTCATAGACATAGTCAAATGTGGAAAGCAATTGTGGTTTACCGTCAACCAAGGCAACATCGTGTTCGAAATGCGCGCTGGGTTTTCTATCAGCTGCGATAATCGTCCATCCATCGGGCAATTGTTTAACGCGATGTGTACCTAAGTTAATCATCGGTTCTATCGCTAAAACCAATCCTTCTTTAAGTTTTTTGCCACGACCTCTTTTTCCGTAATTCGGTACCATAGGATCTTCATGCATTGATTTACCCAATCCGTGACCAACTAATTCGCGAACAATACCATAATCATCGCCGTGTTCTTGTATATAAGATTGAATGGCAAAACTGATGTCGCCTACTCGGTTTTCTTTTTTAAAAGCTCGTATTCCAGCGTAAAGTGATTCTTTGGTGACTTTTAGTAGTTTTTTTACCTCGGGAGCTACTTCTCCGATTTCAAAAGTATAAGCGTGATCTCCATAATATTGATTTTTTACCGCCCCACAGTCAATGGAAACAATATCTCCTTCTTCTAAAGGCTTGTCATTTGGAATGCCGTGAACAACAGCTTCATTGATACTGATGCAAAGTGAATTAGGGAATCCGCCATAGCCTAAGAATCCGGGTACAGCTCCGTGATCCCGAATAAATTCTTCAGCAATTCTGTCTAAATGTATAGGCGTTACTCCCGGTTTTATTTCTTCAGCAACAAGTCCCAAAGTTTTGGAAACGATTTGTGCAGATTCACGCATTAATTCTATCTGTTCCGGAGTTTTAAGTATTACCATTTAAAAATTCTATTTATTAAAGATTTTCTTTTTTTCTTAAGATGTTCAGGTGGATTATCGGTGATGGAGTGATAAATTTCTCCCCAACTGGGTAATCCGCCAATATTTCGATCATCGATAAAAATATCGGCATCAATTTTTCGACTTACTGATGGATCGTGTTCTTCTTCTGGAAAACTGTGATTCACCGCGTAAAATTCAATTCCATTTTTACGACAAAACTCGACAGCTTCTTGTAAACGAATTCCTTTCCTATAAGTCCATAAAATTAATCGATGACCGTCACCTTGTAATTGTTTCAAAGTTTCAAAAGCAAATAATCTTGGCTTCCCAATTTTGGGATAAGCATCTTCTACAATCGTACCATCAAAATCCACTGCAATAATCAGTGATTTTCCGTCTAAATTCATTTCTATAGATTATTCGTAAATATGTTTATATGTTTTTCCTGAAACTATTTTCGCCATATCTCGAGCTAAGCTTTCCCGTGGAGACTCTACAAAACGATTGACTTCTTTACCGTCTTGATAAAAAATAATCGTCGGCACATTGGTGATATTCTTACCCTTTTCAACATTTTCCGTAGAGCTCATATCTTGATCTAATGTGTAAACCGTCAGGTTATCGCGATTATAATCTGCTTTATCCAAAATCTTGAAAAATCTTGGCATCTCCGCATGACTGTCCGGACACCAAGTGCCCATAAAAACTACGATCTCAAAATCATTGATGTCCTCCTTAATAATTTTTAAAGAAGGTTGATGAGTGACATACCGTTCTTTTCTGGGAACATACCAATTATTGGTATAAGCTGAGTTGATTAAATCTTGTTCAGTAAGTTCTCCGGTATAGTCAAGACCTACTTGTTTCTCTTGGGAGGTTTTATTTCCCGATTTGTTTTGTTTGGTATTATCACAAGCTATCAAACATAAGAATACAGCTGTAATAGCAAAAATTTGGGTGATTCTCATTTAAAATTTATTTG
>DATGSA010000228.1:0-2968 GCA_035303085.1 Flavobacteriaceae bacterium | reverse complement strand
GTGTTCTCTAAATTGGATGATAGCAATTATATTTTTGAAGGAAAAACCGCATTAAAGGATTTTTATAAAGTAATCGGTCTGGAAAATCCTGAAATTTTTGAGGAACATAAAGGCGAAGCCGAAACCATCGCCGGATTTATTCTGGAAATAGCAAAAGGGTTTCCAAAGAAAAATGAAATAATATACTTTGACAATTATGCGTTTGCAGTAGAAGCTTTTGAAGGAAAACGCATCAAACAAATTAAACTTACCATTGAGACTAAATAATTTTTTATCGGGATTTCTCATCGTTCTCATTTTGAGCAGTTGTAAGGAAGAGCAGATTGTAAAACCGGCTGCACAATTGCGATTGGAATATCCTGCCCACGCGTACAAACCACTGCCTGCAGATCGCGATTGTCCTTTTGGTTTTATGATTAATGAGCATTCCGAAGCAGAGTGGAAACAGAATTGCGCGGTAAACATTCGGTATCCAAAAATGAAAGCCGCTTTTTATCTGACGTATAACAAGGTAAATAATAATTTGGACTCCCTGCTTCGCGATGCACAAAAGTTGGCATACGATCATACGATTAAAGCAAGCAGCATTCCCGAGCAACCGTTTGTCAATCCGGATGATGATGTTTACGGAATGTTTTATATGATTAATGGCGATGCCGCAACTCAAGCAGGTTTTTATGTTACCGACAGCATCAATCATTTTATAAACGGTGCTTTGTATTTTGACGCAAAACCCAATTTTGATTCCATTTATCCTGCCGTGATGTATTTGAGAGAAGATATGCGGAGGATTATCGAAACGGTTCGTTGGAAGGGTGCTTTGGAAGATTAAGAGTTTTAAACTCATTTATTAAACGATTTTTTTTGGCGGCATCCTTCTTACAAAAAACCGGAATTTTGCCGGTCGGAAAGTTAAAAAAAGTGTTAATGTTCTTAATTTAAGACATTTTTGTCATAAATTATTTTAACTTAGTAAACGAGTTAAAGTGATTAAAATAAGTGAGTTATGAATATTATAGACAAAATTGTTGACTTCTTTAAAAAACCTGAAAGTGAAAGTCAAGGTACCGTTCCGGAAGGGGTTTGTAATCTGTGTTGGGGGTATCAACAATACGACGGCAGAATTCGCGAATTGTATAAAGACAAACAAATTGATGTAAATAACCATCAGGATTCATACATGCTCGTTCAAAAATTTGTAAAAGAACATATAGACGGCTATCACATCAAAGACGGAGTTGTTCACGTTTGTCCCGACTGCGAAGAATTAAAAGAAGGAAAAGACCGAATCCGGAAATATGAATTATAAAAAGATTAGCTAAAAAAATTTATAATGGGACTATAAAATATTTTGTGTTTTGACTTCTACGTTAGTCGAAAAATGATTTTGAAATTCATAGGAAAAATTTATTTTTAAAATTTTAATCTTATGAATCCAGAATTAGAAAAACAATTAGAGGCCTTAATCGGCAAAATCAGCAACAAAGAAGATTTTTATATTGTTAGAGATCAACTTTTAAAAAGAGGGATAGAATCGCTTTTAAAGGCAGAAATGACCACTCATTTGGGATATGAGAAGGGAAGTTCCAAAACACAAGCGAATCAAAGAAATGGCTTCTCTGAGAAGACTATAAAAACGCAACAAGGAGAACAACGTATTAAAATCCCTCGCGATAGGGAAGGTTCTTTTAATCCGGTAATCGTTCCTAAGCATCAATCCATTAGTCAGGAATTGGAAGACTGCATCCAATTATTGTATGCTAAGGGAATGAGCAACAGTGATATAATTGATTTTATTGAAAGCACTTATGGTGTAGAATACTCTACTTCACAAGTTTCTGTTATAACCAATCAATTATTGGAAGATATTCAAGCTTGGCAGAACAGACCTTTAGAAGACGTATATCCTATCATCTGGATAGATGCCATCCATTACAAAATAAGACAAGACAACAAAGTCATTTCCAAAGCTTGTATGATTGTATTGGGAGTCAATACTGAAGGTCAACAAGATATCCTGAGTATGGTTATTGTTGAAACTGAGACCGCATCTTCCTGGATGGCCATCTTAGAGGATCTCAGAACCCGTGGGGTCAAAGATATTTTCTTTTTATGTTCTGACAATCTTTCTGGATTGGACAAAGCTATAGAGGCTATTTATCCCAATAGTATCCGTCAGATCTGTATAGTCCATCAAATTAGAAATTCAATGAAGTACGTTAGCTATAAGGATTGCAGAAAAGTTATGGCTGACATCAAGAGCATTTACAAGGCAGATAACGAGCAGCTTGCATTGGAAGCATTAGGAACATTTAAAGAGAATTGGGGCAGTAAATATCATTCTGCAGTCCAATCTTGGGAGAAAAACTGGGATAATCTCACCGCCTTTTTGAACTATCCAAAAGAGGTGCGAAAACTCATTTATACAACTAATATCATCGAAAGTTTCAATGCCAGCTTGCGTAAATACACTAAAAACAAAAAAGTGTTTCCTAATGATAATGCGGCTTTAAAATCAATTTATTTGGCCGCCCAAAACATTAGAAAGAAATGGAGAAAAACCCGATTTAATTGGGCGCAAATTTACAACCAATTGTACATTTGTTTTCCAGGTAGATTATAAATCATTATTTTCAAACCTATGAATTTTGAAATTATTTTTCAAAAACACAAAATTTTGGATAAACTCTGAAAAATTTCCAATTCACTATCAACTCTCGACTCTCAACTATCCACTCTCCACTTTCAACTCTCAACTCTCAACTCTCAACTCTCATCTCTCAACTCTCAACTATCAACTCTCCACTCTCAACTCTCAACTATCAACTATTCACGATTCACTATTCACTATCAACTATTCCCGACTCACGACTCACGATTCACGACTCACGACTCACGATTCACTATTAAATAAACAATGAACAATTAAAAATTTCCAATTCACTATCAACTCTCCACTCTCAACTCT
>DATGSA010000227.1:0-2981 GCA_035303085.1 Flavobacteriaceae bacterium | reverse complement strand
TCATTTAAAAAAGGGGAAATAACAACTTCTCAAGGAAGTGGAAAAACCATCATGGCCGGTCTTAACTGTGGTACACCTTCATCAGGAGTTTGGAATTTACTGAGAAATGGAACAGATATTTCTATAAAAATCGACGATAAATATGCAGAAAAAGCTATTCGCGAACTGTATTACCCAAACGGCACCGATAAAAGAATAATTGGTGGTGAATCCGGAGTTGGTGGATTGGCGGGATTTATGGCGATTAGAAGAGCAGATAAATTTTCGTCACTTCAAGATGAATTAAACATAAACCCGAAAACCAATATTCTTTTTATAAATACAGAAGGGGCAACAGATGTTGATATGTTCAATAAAATTATCGGATAATAGAAATAAACATTGCTGTAAGTCACTTTTAGTTTTTATTCTAAGGCAATCTTTACAAGTTATTTATATTTGAATAAATCCGAATTGTTTGATAATTACCTCCACAAGAATCGTATTAGGGATTGTCTTTTTGTAAATTTACGTCATCCAAGAACTCGGAGACACATAAGTTTCCCCAAGTTATATAGCTCGTTTTTGAAAATTGATTTAACAAATAGAAATTTAGAGATAAAATTTTAATGAGATATGGAAAACGCAAAATCCAAAATAATAAATGAAATTGCACAGGACATAGATATGGGATATGACTGTTATTACAATCCTCAAACCGACGAAATTATATCGATCCCGGATCTCGATCAAGCTTTGGACGAAGAGGTGATTTATGAAGCTTTCGGCGAACAAATAAAAGAGGTAACCGACAACAGTGACAAGTACATAAAATTCAAGCCCTTATGGAGTCGTGACTCTTTTAAAATAATGGAACGCTTTGCCGATCAAATGGAAGATCAAGAGTTTCAAGCAAAGTTATATAATGCTTTAAATCGCAGAAAACCATTTCGGAATTTTAAAAATATAGTCGACAGTTCGGATTACAGACAAACCTGGTTTGATTTTAAAATTAAAGCACTTGAAGAATTTGTCGCTGAAGAATTGAAACACAGAAAGCCGGGAGAATATTAATTTCATTTTGCAAAGTTCTAATACCGAATCTTACCGTAAATTTATTTTTATAAATAATGATTAATTCCTGTCTCTCGGTATGATACCAAGAAAAATCAGGTTATAAAATCAATCGGCTTAATATAACACACAAGTTTACTTTGGAAGGGTTTTGGTGTAATGTTTTTTAGCCAAATCTCAAAAGCCTAAGCTGACGGTGCACTTTTTGTTTTTCCAAAATACAAGCGGAGATTTAAGAACTTTTAAAAAAGGGAAGTCGAAATTTTGAAGACCTTCGATTTTGCTCGAGTTTATATCGGTTGTTTTATTACTTTTCAACAATCATAACGATTAAACAGAGAGATGTGTTTAAACATAAAAGAGCAAAGAGAACCACATGAAAATCTACTGTAAAGATCAAAACAGCAAGTTTAATCAACACCTAAACTTTCTAAAGACCAAAGAGGTTATAGATTATGACCAAGCGCAATTGAAAGAGAAAACCACAACGATTACCGTCGACACCCATCGAAATTTTGACCAATTAGACCTTGACTTTCTATTCGATTACCAAATCTTTCCGGATAATATGATGTCTTTTAAAACACAATGGGCACAAGAAAAAAGGAAAATGAGAGTGAATGACACGATTGTTCAACAAATATATTTACCGCCGAATAGAATTTTTTCAAAAAAAATAATTATTGGCGTGAGAATAAATGAAATAATCGATCAATCGGACAAGAAAGGATTTAGCTACCAAACTCTTGAAGGTCATGTTGAAAAAGGGATTTCTACTTTTACTGTCGAACAACTTGACAATAGCATCATTTTCAAAATCCACACCTACTCTACTCCCGGAAATATATTGACAAAAATACTCGAACCATTTTTCACTATTCCCTATCAGAAATTCAGCACTACATCAGCTTTGAAGCATGTCAAAAAACAGCTGGAGAACAACAGTAAATGATTTGACTTGTATTAAAAGATAGGATTCAAAGCGCTGTTGTAATTTTACACACTAAACATACCTATTAATAAAATCCTTTTCTTCGGATCTGTTCTTATAAACAAAGGTGGCAACTATTTTTTTATTCGAAACATTTCATTATATTCGGTGCATTAATGCACGGGGTGTTCTGTAAATTCAGGACTGAGAAAACACCCGGAACCTGATTTGGATAATGCCAACGTAGGGATGCAGATTTAGAAAAACTTCTATTCCATTGCACCATTCGGTTGGGATTTCCAAAAGGATGGTTTTTATTTTTTTAAAGAATTTAAGCAATGGATCTAAAAAAGATAAATCAACAACTCGTACCCGAAAAAACCGAAACTTGGCAGGGCAGGTCAGAGTGGTTTTTTAACAGGAAATACACCGATACTTATGAGGAATATTATGAAGGTCCTTATAAACGTGCTGAAGTCTGGCAGAAAAAGATTTTAGAACAACTTATTTCGAAAGACAAACGTGTAAAAACCTTACTCGAATTTGGTTGTGGAACCACGCGATTTACTCGTTGGTGGAAGGATATTGGTATTGAAGCTACCGGTGGTGACATTTCACCTTTTATGCTATCTCAAGCGCTGCATCGTTTTGATGGAGATTTGGTTATGGCCGATTCTCATTATTTACCTTTTAAGGACAACACATTTGACGCGTTAGCTTTCATCGCCACTTTTGCTTATTACAAAGATCCCGTTCAGGTTATTCAGGAAGCGGCTAGAGTTGGTCGTCACGGGATTATCATGGGAATGATGAACCGAAACACGCCAAAATTAATCAGGCGCAGAACACAACAGCTTTTCGGTCAAAATAAGTTTTACGAAACCGCCACTTTTTATACGCCTCAAAAACTGATAAAAGTTATTGATAAAGCCTTAAAAGACAGGAAATATTCTATTGAATGGACTGCTACCGGTTTACCAAAATGGTTTCCGGTTCA
>DATGSA010000226.1:0-7091 GCA_035303085.1 Flavobacteriaceae bacterium | reverse complement strand
ATATCATTAAAAGTTCTAAATGCTCTATTCGCTCTTTGTTTTCCAAACTGTTGCACAAAGAAAGCACGCACATAATCTAATTCGCGCTGACTGATACCGCCATCAGCTTTGATTACTATGGCTGAAAGTGATAATAAATTTAATTCAAAATCCCCCACAGATACTCTCCGAGGTCTTCCTTGCCTGTAATTTGAGCCTCCTCTAACTTGCATAGGGAAAAACCTATCGATCAAGAGTCCCAAAAGATAGCCCAAAAAAGCACCTCGAATTCCGGCAAAAGCGAAACCAAGTACAGCAAAAATCCACTTAAACATAAAGTTGTAATATTCGGGTGCAAATATAAATGCTTAGTTCGTATTTCCGACCATTTTAGCGATTGTGTTGTAAATTTTTAGAAAAACATCCTCAATTCTCTCCGAGGAAAAGCGGGAATTTTATTATTCCTCAACTTTACTTCAGAACTTTAACAAAATTTGATAACTTCATCGACCAAGCAAATCCATTATGATCCAAAAATATACACTCTTCATATTCCTTATTTACTCTTTAAATTTTTTTGGGCAAGATTTTGAAAAAGAATGGGCAACAGTAATTGAATATGAAGAAACCGGCAGTGTCAAATCCGCGCTAAAAAAGGTTGATGCAATTTATGAAAAGGCGAAAGAAACCGACAACAACTTACAAGTCATAAAAACCTTATTCTTTCAATCTAAATATCTTCAAGTTCTTGAAGAAAATGCACAAACACTGATCTTAAAAAACATCCGAAAAGAAATTGAACAAGTTGAGGAGCCGCATAAAACAATGCTCGAGTTTATCTATATCAGTAGCTTGAACAGTTATTTGAATAAACATTATTATCGAATCAAACGCAGAACGCCAACTGCGGAAACAGAAACTAAAGACTTTAAAAGTTGGACCTTACCGGATTTTGAAAAAGTGATGGACAGCACCATCACCAAAACCATTGATCAAAAAGAATCCTTGAAAGATGTTTCTTTAAAACAATTTGAACTGATTCTCGATTTTGAAAAACTCGAACAATTGGAAAATGAGAATTTCTATGATTTTTTATTGAGAAATTATATTGAAATACTTTCATCACAAATAAATCGTCGAGATGATGTTGACCCGTTATTTCGAGATATTAAATCCGCTATATTCGGAAATTCTTCAGCATTTATCTCCTTAAAACTTGATTCTCTACCCAATAACAGTTTAAAAAAGACTGCACTCCTCTATCAAGAAAGGGAAAAAGAACATCCAAATAAGGAGTCGGTTGTTTTTGATAGAATGAACTTTTTTGAACGATTTGTGTACAAAGATTCTCCTGCATATTTAGCGAAATTAAACCGTTTTCAACAGTCGATAAAAGATACTGCTGTAATTCAAAAAGTACAACTAAAACGCGCTGATCTCTATATTCAACTCGCTTCTAAAGAAGAATATCCCAATTACAATAAAAAGGCTAATGCTCTTTTAGACAGTATTTTAAAAACAAAGTCGCGAAGCAATACTTATAAAAATGCGTACATCAAAAAGGAAAGATTAAAAGCCAAAACGATAAATTTAAGGTTGGAAGAGTATGTTTATGAAGGAGAAAACAACAGAGCATACCTCAGGTTTGGAAATACAGATAGCCTTTATTTGAAGGTTTTCAAAGTGCCGAGTAAATGGTCTCTTAAAAGAAGTTTTTCGCCAGATGACAGTCTGGTGAATATGATTATCAAAAATGACAAACCCGAAAAAACAGTAGCTTATGAGCTTCCTAATAAAAATGATTTTTTCACTTATAGCACTGAAATTTTAATGCCTTCACTTAAAAAGGGAACCTACCTCATCGCTTTTGCAGCAGATGAATCCGAGTTTGATCAACCAAAACATAAAAACTTCACTTTTATTACCGTTACAGATTTATCGGTTCTTCGAAAAGATGGAGATAATAAAGATTACTTTCAAGTAGTGCATCGGAAAACGGGTAAACCGATTCAAAAAGCATCTATTCACATCGATGAAAAAAAGAGAAAAACTAATAAAAAAGGCGTCGCCAAAGTAAAAAGATCAAAGCGAAAAAATAAAGAGGAAAGCAATTGGACTGCCTTAAAAGTAACCAGAAAAAAGGATACGCTAAATCTTAATTTTTATAAGCATTTTTATTATTCACGTGATGATGACGAACAATTTGATGGCGTCGTTAAATTTTTCCTGGATCGAGCGATATACAGACCGGGGCAGAAAGTATATGTCAAAGGAATTGCCATACAGGACAAAAAAAGAAAGAAAGCGGTTACTCCTGAATTATCGTTATTCCTGGAAGTAAAAGACGCCAACAATGAAGTTATCAAAGAACTGGAAGTCCAAACCAACGAATTTGGTTCTTTTACCTTTGATTTTATTGTTCCCAAAAATGGAATTACCGGTAATTATTCAATTGCAGCTTATGAACCTGATCATTATGAAAATGATCCTTTGTACAGCAAAAGAAAAGATGAACATTTATTTTGGGATTATGCAGATTTTCATGATTCTAAAACCCGTTTTAAGGTAGAAGAATACAAACGACCTACTTTTAAAATTGATTTTAAACCCTTAACAGAAAGCAAGTTCGTCAATGAAACGGTTTCTGTTTCCGGAAAAGCCATTTCCTATTCCGGCGTAAATCTGGATAATGCTAAAGTTACTTATCGGGTGGAAAGAAAATCTTATCCCCATTATTGGCGAATCTTTTATCCGGAAGAAACCAAAACCATCACCGAAGGCGAAACGACCACGACCAATGATGGTTCTTTTAAGATTGATTTTGAAGCCATCCCCTATTCCAAATTTGACAAAGAGGGTTTGCCGGTATTTGAATATACGGTGTATGCGGATATCACCGATTCCAGAGGAGAAACCCAAAGTTCAGAAATCACAACGAAGGTGGGCTATCACAACTTAAAACTTTCCGCCACTTTACCGGAATTGGTGAATATGCAAAAGGAAAACAACTTAAAATTAAACAGTACCAACCTCAATGGAGAATTTACCCCCGCAAAAGGAAAGATTAGCGTTTTCTATCTTTCTCCGATCAATCAAAAATTCAAAGAACGCATTTTTCCACAGCCTGAAATCCCCGGTTTTACCAGAGAAGAATTCAATGAGTTGTTTCCGTATGAAGAAAACCTCGAAGAAGAATCGGAAACCTTGGTTTTCACAAAGGAAATAAACACCGAATCCGAAAAAGAAATCGCCTTGGATTTTTTGGAATCTGAATCAGCCGGGAATTACAAAATCGTTTTCTCCGCAAAGGATTCAGCGGGTAATCTTATTGAAGACTCCGCAGAATTTACGCTTATTCATTCTGAAGAAGAGCAAATCGACAAAATTTTCACCATCACTCAACTCAATACCAATCCTTTTGCCGATGGCTTTGTTGAAGTAGAAATCCATTCCCCCATAAAAAAACTTTTTATCGATGTGATTGATAATAGCGATGAATCTTTTACCATTAAACAGATAACCCTTCAAAATGGCAATGCAAAAACAAAGATTCCCCTCAACAAAAATCAAACTTCAGAGTTGACCTTTCATTTTAATAGTTATTTTGAAAATCAATTTTTTAAAGAAACTCATTCCGTTGAAAAACCACAAGCTGGAGCAATCGATATCGCTGTCAAGAGTTTTAGAAATAAAATAGAACCCGGTAGCGAGCAGACGTGGAGTTTCGCTATCAATCAGGATGATAAAGCTTTAAATGCGGAAGTGCTTGCCTCGATGTATGACAGTTCTTTGGACCAGTTTACCACAAGAAATTGGAAAATATTGAGAGTTCGAGGCAGCTATTACGGACACTCTTATTATCCTTATGTTTCAAATATCAGCAATAAAACCAAGGCTACTTTTTTGCGCGGAATTAACCCTGATCTTCCGAAATTTTATTTCACCAAACAAAATATAGATTTATTTTGGTTCGGTTTCGATTTCGCTTACCCGCGAAAGATTGGAGCGTCTGGTCAAAAAAGAGATATTTCAAAAATCCCCGAAAATGCCACCACAGTTTTTGGAATTATCACAGATGAAAATGACTTAGCAATTCCCGGGGTTAATGTACAAGTCAAAGGAACAAGTCGCTCGACGAATTCTGATTTTGATGGGTATTATTCCATTGAAGTGGCACCCGGAGAAGAATTAAATTTTTCAGCTATAGGATTTAGCGACAAATCTATTTATGTAATAACTAATGAATATAATATTTCTATGGAAGGTGGTGAAGTTTTGGAAGAAGTTATGATTAGCGGATATAGAAGCAGTCGTGAAGAAGAAACACAATCTCCATTCTTAAAGCTCGTTAGGAAAAAAGGAGTACTTCAAGGGAGAGTATCTGGTGTTATGATTTCTGAAAATACCGAAACTCCCGATTCCGGAACCAAGTTAAGAATTCGCGGTAATTCGTCCATCACTGACGGTAAAACTCCTTTAATAATCATTGATGGAGAACCACAAAATTTGAGCGAAGATTCCGAAGACAGCATCGATCAAAAAGATATTTTTAATTTATCCGGTTTGAATCCCGATAACATCGCCACGGTTTCAGTACTAAAATCAGAAGAAGCCATTTCTTTATACGGAACCGAAGGCAAAAATGGTGCAATCGTCATCACCACGAAAAGCGCCTTAGAGGAATTAATCCAAGTCGAGACGCGAAAAAACTTTGATGAAACCGCTTTTTTCAAACCCCAACTCCGAACGGACAAAAAGGGAAATATCAGTTTTAATTTCACCAGCCCGGAAGCATTGACACAGTGGAAACTTCGACTATTTGCCCACGATAAAAAAGCACAGTCCGGGTATTTAGAAAAATTTGTCATCACCCAAAAAGAATTGATGATTTCGCCCAATATGCCAAGGTTTCTCAGAGAAAAGGATAGCATTTGGTTGACCGCAAGAATTTCTAACCTGACTTCAGAAGACAAATCCGGAATGGCAATGTTGCAACTTTTTGATGCTATCACCATGGAACCGGTGGATGAAGAAATGGGCAATCAAATTAATCACCAGAACTTTAAAACCTCCGCCAACGGAAACACTACGGTCACATGGAAAATTAAAATTCCCGAAGGCGTTCAAGCTGTTCAATATAAAGTGATTGCAAAATCCGGAAACTTTTCCGACGGAGAAGAAAATTTATTGCCGGTGTTGACCAATTCAATTTTAGTAACCGAAAGTATTCCGATCTGGGTAAGGGAAAACACAAAGAAGGAATACAGCTTTGAAAAATTGGAAAACAATACTTCAAGTACTTTGAAAAACCATCAGCTTACATTGGAATATACTTCCAATCCCACTTGGTTGGCGATTCAAGCCCTCCCCTATTTGATGGAATATGAACACGATTGTTCTGAACAAGTTTTTTCGCGGTATTATGCCAATGCCATCGCTGCGGAAATTCTTCATAGCAATCCAAAAATAGCGGCTTATTTTAAGGAGAATCAAACCCAAGATTTAAAGTCGGAATTGGAGCAGAACGAAGAATTAAAATCGATTATTTTATCTGAAACGCCGTGGTTGAAAGATTTACAATCCGAAGAAGAGAAGCAAGCAAGATTGGCGCTTCTTTTTGATTTGGAAAAATTGGCGGAAACGCAAGAATCTACTTTTGATAAACTGAAGAATCAGCAAAAGTCCAACGGAAGTTTTCCTTGGTTTGAAGGTGGTGAGGAAAATGAATTTATCACGCGACACATTGTTGCCGGATTTGGGAAACTCAGTCAACAAACCGATTTGCTTCCTTCTGATTATAAACAACTCACCGACAAAGCCATCAATTATTTAGATTCAAAATTTCAGCAAAGGAACCAGCAGAATGAAAATCAGAAAAGCAACACTCAACAACTAAAAATCGCGGATAAACATTATCTATATGCGCGGAGTTTTTATTTAGAAAGCAATCCACCATCTGATTCTTTACAGGAGGATATTGATAAAAAAGTCGAGTTGCTTACAGCTAATTGGTTGAAAAATTCATTGTATCAAAAAGCTATAAGTGCCCTTGTACTGCATCGTTTTGGAGATACGACAACCGCTAAAAAGATATTGCACAATTTAAAAGAAACGTCCTCCAATAATGAAGATTGGGGAATGTATTGGATAGAAAATAAACCGAGTTGGTTTTGGTATAATGCTCCTATCGAAACACAAGCCTTATTGATCGAAGCGTTTGCTGAAATTGACCAGGATCGAGAATTGGTGGAAGCGATGAAAGTTTGGCTGTTAAAAAACAAACAAGTAAACCATTGGTCCTCCACAAAATCCACTTTTGAAGCCATTAATGCTATGTTGCGCTATGGGAAAGATTGGACCCCAGTAAAAGGTCAAACCGAATTTAAATTGGGCAACTCCGAGTTGTTGGAACAAAAACTCGATGAATCGGAAAAACAAGCAGCCACCGGGTATTTTAAAATAGATTTTGATGCTATGGAAATAAGTAAAGATATGGCTGATCTTTCCATCGATAATAAATCCGAAGTTCCCGGATTTGGTGGGTTTTATTGGCAGTATTTTGAAGAAGCCGATAAAATTGAATCGAATTCCAATAAGCCTTTAAGTATTAAAAAGGAATTATATCTCAAAAAGAATACTTCGGACGGACAACAATTGCAAAGAATCTCTGCGAATAATAAATTAAATTTAGGTGATTTGATTACCGTGCGATTGATTGTTTCTTCAAAAGAGAATATGGAGTTTATTCATTTAAAAGACATGCGCGCTTCGGCTTTTGAACCGATAGATGTCCTTTCAAAATACAACTATAACGAAGGACTCGGTTATTATAAAAGTACCCGCGATGCAGCCACACATTTCTTTTTTGATAAAATCCCGAAAGGAACTTATGTCTTAGAATATGATGTTCGTGCTAATAATATCGGGAGTTTCTCCAATGGAATTTCAACACTGCAAAGTATGTATGCCCCAGAATTTGGTGATTATTCGGAAGGAATAAGAGTGGAGGTTGCGGAATGATGCTGAAAATTTTAGAGCAATAAAGGAAGGAGTTTTACGCTATAAAAAATATTGAAATCGCACTCATTTTTCCTAATACAAACCGCAAAGAA
>DATGSA010000225.1:0-8085 GCA_035303085.1 Flavobacteriaceae bacterium | reverse complement strand
TTGGAATAATTCAATGAACTTATCTGCATCTTTATCCGTTGTATATTTATAAGGCCAGAAACTCAACGATTTAGTTCCGATTCGAATAGTTTGCAAATTGGTTTTATCCAAGTTTTCCAAAAACGGATCGATATATCTTTTAAAAACTTTGTACCCCATCACCATCGGGTCTCCTCCGGTGAAAAGTACGTCTGTAATTTCAGGATGTTCAGCTAAATAATCGATAATTAAATCGGTTTCTTTCATCGCGAACTTCATGCCATCCATCCCGACAAATTGTGGCCAGCGGAAACAAAAAGTACAATAACTGTGGCAAGTTTGTCCGGCGGTAGGAAAAAATAAAGCTGTCTCGCGATATTTGTGTTGTACGCCCGGAAGTACATCTCCATTTAATTCAGGAACATTCATTTTCATTTGATCAGCGGGGTGGGGGTTGAGTTTATGTCGAATTTCATTGGCGACATCGCGCAGCTCCATTCTGCCCAACTCCGCCTTTAAAGCGTTGTCCATTTTTTGAAAATCTTCCGGATCTAACATGCCTCTCTGTGGAAAAGTAAGTTGAAAGATCGGATCGGTTTTGTAATTATCCCAATCGATTAATTCATCGACTACATAATTATTTACCTTAAAAGGCAAAACTTGACCGACCACTTCAATATCTCTTTTGTCCTGCTCACTCAAGTTTTCCACTTGTGGAATCCTTTTAAAACTTCTAACGGTAAATGCTCTGTATTTTTTTGTTGTTGAATTTGACATAGTTAAATTGTTAAATTAATTATTAAAAATCGCATAATAATGCATGACCTTCCACTCAGAAGAAATATTTTAAATATTTAAATTGAACCTTGGATTTGGCGAATGATTCTTAAATAAATCTGCCTGTCCAATTTAGACTTATTCTTGTTAAAGATTAAGTTTTAACCACCTGAGGGAAAGGTTCAATATAACAAAAATTTAATACTTTAGAAAAATGGAGGAAATAAGCGGCAATCAAGAAAACAAAATAAATTATGATTTCCATTTAAATACTCCATAGAAATTGGTCTAAAAACTTTTGAATTCCTATATTTAAAAAAAATAATATGAGGAGGTTACTATTTATTATAATTCCCTGTTTGATACTGTTCGGCTGCAAAAATGAAAGCAGTAATGATTCATCAACAGCGTCAGACAGTATCAAACCTCAAAAAGAGGAAAAAGAAACCTATTTATTTTCTAAAGACACCAACACTAATTTAGAACGATGGACGGAATATTATGAATCTATCGATGCTGATTTTGAGTTGAAAAAATTTGAAATCATCTCAACTTCAGCTTTGGAAAAAATGAAAGGAACTATTCCCGGCAATTTTGACGAAGATTTTGATCCGATTTATGAGAGTTTATTGATCTACAGTCCGAGTGGAGAAAAATATATCGATCTCGATAGTTATCACTGGGAAATAGGAGAGGAGAATCAACTTAATTTCAGCCCGGATCAAGAAATTAATCTGGTGAATATACCAAATAAAACCGTGGAAAGAATCGCTTTTAGGGGACCATCAAACACCGTTGAAGAAGCATATTGGAAAGGAAATGACACCGTGGTTTTATTGGAAGAATCGTATGACAGAGTGCCTTATGTCAGTCTGATAGATTTGAAAAATGAAAAGATAGAAACATATATTTATCCCGACACTTTAGAATCACAAAGCATTTATAACAAGGAGCGCATCCAGCGGGGAATTAAAAGGAAATACGGAGACAAAAATAACTCTTTGCAAATATGATTATTCCCTAAAAAAGCACTGTTTCAGATGCTGATAAAAGATATGATAAAGATGAATTTTAAAATGAGTTAGTAAGAATAATACCGACAGAATTTATTTGACAACAGTGAAATTTAAAAATTAAATTATAGTTTTAATTTGTCTGAATTTTTCAAAAAACACTTATACTCTCGGCCAATCTATATTAATACACTTATCGTAAAAGGACTTGATTGAGAAATTCCCTGAAATATCAGAAGACAGTTAACGTAAAAAACCTTAAATTGTAGTCTGTGATTGGAGACATTTTTCAAAAGTAAATTTTAGATCGGTGCATTATCCCGAATAAATTTTTGAAAAGAGAAGGGAATAGGGAATAAGACAAACAGAAAAAAAATCTACCGATGGGATTAAGTATACACTATAGCGGTTATCTCAAAAAGGCGAATTTATTACCCGAATTAATTCGGGAAGTTAAAGACGTGGCTGAAATTTATGAATGGAAATACCAGATTTTCGATACGGTTTTTCCTGATGAACAATTCCAGAAAGAAGTGGATTTTGACAACTTGTACGGAATCAGTTTTAGACCGCCCGACAGTGAAACTATTTCGCTTGTGTTTTTATCAAATGGCAGAATGGTATGTCCGGCAAGTGTAAGTTTTTTTAAAAAAGATGTCACTGACTATGAGGAATCTTGGATTTATACCACTTCAGTTAAAACCCAATATGCAGGAGTTCGGGTGCATCAGGTGATTATCCTGTTTTTTAGGTATTTGAACGATAAATATTTTCGAGATTTTGAAATGATGGATGAAAGTTATTATTGGGAAACCAATGATGAAGCAAAAATGATCGAACAGTTCAATACTTTGAATGCTTTGATGGACAATTTTGAACTGGCCCTTGAAACATTTCCCTGGCAAGAAAATGAGGATATAGATGATTATTTTCAGCGGTTGATGAAATATATTAATAATTTGAAAAAGGACCGGTAAATATAAGGTTGAAGCCGATGCCGAGAATCGTCGAAACAGTGAAAATTATTAACTGACAAGTTAGATTTATATGTTTTGGTCACTTCGGCTTGTGGACAAAAAATGAAATCCATTTAATACAGATTGGATAAAAGATTATTAATTCCAGCTTGCCTGACTACAGCGTTCAAATTGGGCTAAAGCCCGAAATAGAGCTGTATAATTAAACCCGTTGGATGAATCCAACGGTAATAGATATAGGATGATGAAAATATAGAGAAAACTGGACAAATTTTTTGGTTTGAAAATTGACCTCCTTAGGTTGCTTTAATTTTACGAGAAGTTATCATCTATTACAGTCTGCTAAAAAAGGACTTCTAAAAACTGGGCTTTAGCTCAACACAATGCTGTTCTTAACTATAGTAAAAAGATTTATTTATCAAAGCTGTTTTAACTTGAGCTAAGGGAAATTAACAGGGAAATTCAAAAACCTCAACCGTGATTGTCCTATTTGATTCCTTTTTGTTTGATAAAAAAGTTCCCGAACTTATCTGTGTTTACTGATGATTTTAATTTGTTACTTATCTCGTTCAATTTTGGAAGGATTTTGTCGGGTATCAAAAACGTCATTGATTTCAATTTTTTTTCGGCGGTATTAATCCAATAAACAATTTTATAGTTTTTATAAACTAAGTATCTGAATTCTTGTTTTCTGTTTTTCAGTAAACTTTCAATTTGTCCAATTTCCGGTTGGGTCTCAAGTTTTAAAGCTGTATTTTAATTTCCGTCAGTCAGTTTTTTAGCAACGCGAAGGCTAACTTTTTCTTGGTAGTAATCAAATATTTTTTCAAGTTCCTTTTCAGAAAACGCTGTCCAATAAACTTCTAACCCCATTTTTCCATTTTAGCTTTTAACTCGCTTGCTTTGGTTAATCGACCGTTTTTGGAATCTTCCATTGACTTATCAATTCGTTCATTAAACTCCTTAATTGTCATGGGTTTAAAGTCTTTCTCCTCCAAGTTTTTGCTTTCTTTACGTAAAATTTCTTCGAGTCGATCTATTAATTCTTCATTTTGGACTTTCAAAAATTCACGGACAAATTTTATTTTTTTAGTTTGAATATCCATTATAGTTCATTTTATACTCAAATTTACGAATTTATTCGATACTACTAATTGTGATTTTAGTTAATAATGTGATGAGAAACTTTCTTGTAATACACGCATTAATAAAATTCACATTTTTCACCTCGGAATCTTTCAGACGGGTGACAACAGAAAACTAACTTTTCTGTTTACGCTTTCCCTCGCGTTATTTATACAAAAAAGTTGACAATGGCATTTATTGCTTTAAAACACCATTGTCAACACTACTGTCAAGAAGTTTTTCGGTAGAAACCATAGTCTTGTTGGAATGTAGTTTATTCCCACTCAAAGCCCCAATCATCCCCATTAAGCACTCGGAACTCGATACCGAACGCCTACATAAAATTCCCTTCCACGGGTTGGTCCCCAAACCGAACTCGTGTCAAAATACTGACCGAAGGGATCTTCCGAACCTATAATCGGTTGCTCTTGCTTAAAATCGAAAATATTTTCACAACCTGTATAGAGTTCAAATTTATCGATGTTATAGGTGAATTGCGCATTGACCAACATATAATCCTCAGAAAAACCAGCGCGTTGAAATTCGATTGGATTGCTTTGCGTATCCGGCAGCTTTTGTTCTCCATACCAATGAATATTCATATCCATTCGGTACTTGTTGGATAAAGGTTTATACCCCAAAGTGGTGACCACTCTATGTTTCGGATTAAAAGGCAAAAGCACTTTCTCACCGTCAACTTCTCGATAAACATCTAAAAAACTATATCCGGTTTTAAACTCCAACTGACTCCAGAAATTAAGATAAACCTCTGCTTGAAAGGTATTACTGACGCTTTTTCCGGTGAAATTGTCAATGATTACTTTCGTGGGATCGGTATCATAGTCCGGAAAAATCTGATTTTGAAAATCCGTTCGGTAATAGTCGGCGCTAAAAAATCCGGAAAGATTTTGATTTCTAAATTTCTGTGTAACATTGATACCGGTGTTCAGGGCTTTTTCAGGTTCAAGTTGTTCTCCAAATACAATGTCTCGCGAACTTACCATCAACCCTATATTCTCACTAAATAAATTAACCGTTTTCCATCCGGTACCAATATTCGCCCGAATAATGGTGTTGGGGGTGAGGTCGTATTTCAAAAGTGTTCGAGGAGTAACCATCGTCCCAAATTCATTGTGATTATCCACGCGTATTCCGGCAATCCAAGTCAATTTATCCTCAAAAAGATTCATGGTGTTTTCGGCAAACGCACCGGCAATATTTTCATTTTTTAAATAATTGCCGTCATAAGTTCTTTGCAGTGTGTTACTGGTAAAGGCAATGTCCTCTTCTAAATTCAGGTGACGAAAACTCAATCCTGTTTTTAGCAAATGATCGTCATAATTGAATTCATATTGCAGCCTTGTATGAAAATTGGTTTGGTTCGCATCGTATTTCACCGTCCCAAAATACGAATGTTGATTTTGGTAATAACCCGAAGCATACAAGGCAAAATTGTGTTGGTCATTTTGACGATAGCCGGTTTTTGTCCAGATTTCAGGCTGATTGTAGTTCACGGTTTGTCCATAAATTGCATCGCTACCTTTGTCGGTATCCGCATTAAAATCGGTTTGTCCGCCAATGCGTTGTTCGTTCACAAATCGCATTCCAACACTACTGTTCCATCCCCAATCTCTTTCGTTGCCATATTTTAATTTATTAAAAACCATATAGCGTGTCAGCAAAGGTAAATCGAGAAAACCATCATCGTCACCGTCCGTTTTACTGGCGGGTTGTACCGTGTGTACCGCCGTTAAATTGCTCCATTTACCCTTTTGAAAAGCATAATTAGCATTGACTTGTTTTTCGCCAAAACTATTGATATATCCATTTAATAAAAGCTTGTCGGTATTATCGGGTTCTTTGGTGATTACGTTGATTTGACCACTGATACTTTCATACCCTTGCAAAACACTATTTGCTCCTTTTGAAACGTAAATGTTGTCCACTAAAGTTCCGGGAATACTACTGATTCCATAAGTGTACGTCAATCCTTGGATCATCGGAAAACCATCGATCAAAACTTGATTGTAAACTCCTGAAAGTCCGAGTATCCGAAGTTCTTTGGAATTGGTGACAACGTTGGTGATTTGTGGTTGTACCGTAGTTTGTGTTTCAAAGCAACCGGATAAATCACAACAAGCTGCTTTCCCCAATTCAAACTCGGTAATCATTTCGGTTTTCATCGGAGTCAAATTTGAAATGACCACGCCATCGCGCTGACTTTTGATTACGACTGCATCAAGGGCTTCCGATTCATTTAATTTGAAAACCACATGTTTTTGATTCGTGATTTCCATCGTATCGGCCGTGTGACCCATGTAATTGGCAATCAGTGTTTTTTGGGAAATGTCTTTAGTCGTGATTTCAAACTCCCCATTAAAATCTGTGATGCTGCCGACGGTTGTACTTTCCCAAAAGACGTTGGCTCCATTGAGAGGTTCGTTGTTTTCGTTGGTTACTTTTCCTGTAATACTCTGTGCCAACAAGGCATACGGAAACAGTAAACCAACAATGAATAATATTTTTCTCATTGTCTGTTGATATTGAATTGAAAGGGGAGTTTTTATGATCTGTCTCCCCCTTAAATATTTATAATTTTACTTTGTAGGGTCTGTCATTAGGGTTCTTACAACCTTCTGTATCTTGAATGACCGCATGGATTTCCTGTTCGGTAACCAAATCCGGATTATAAACGATTTTAAAAGTAGTAGTAGGACCCGTTTTACCGGCCTCGCAAGCGCTAACGCCTTTCATTTTTTCAACATTGGCCGAAATCGTTTTAAGGTCATCTGAACAAGTGATCCCTTTTACTTTGGTAGTAATCGTTTTTGAGGTTTCTTCAATTTGCACTTCTTCTTGAGTTGACTGTGCGTAAGTAATAGTGGTTGAGGCTAATATAAATATAAAAGCCAATACGAATATATTTGAAAATTTCATCTTTATAAAATTAATTTGTTTAACTGAAAATTGAACCGAAGGCTCGGTTCTTTTGAATTGTGGAAGGGTCGTTAAACAAATCGCGGCGGTTGCCAGAAATCAAAAATAAGTTGTGAAGCCTTGGGAGATTGATATCCGAAAATTTGTTTCGTTGAAATATCGGGCTGTACTGTTGGTGGAAATAATGTTCTGACTCCCACTAAAAGGGAAGCACAACAGATTTGAAATGGATTGCACATTCCGTTATTTTCCGTAGGATGCTGATGAGTTGAATCTTCGTCTTCAGTAATTGGACTGCACTTACTGCTGCTACAACACAACTGATGGATTTCACCCGACAGTGAAAACGCATCAATCCCCGGCTTTACCGAAAGAAAAGTCACCAAAATGGCTAATATGTAAGTTACAATATTCATCAAATCGCGGCTAAAATAAGAAAACGCTTTGAATTTTTTTGGATTGGGGGGTGTGATTTTTGTTTTGTTGGATTTTTTTAGTGGGTGGTGTTTGGTTTGGATTATGTATGTCAACCTATTTCAGGACGTAACTTTGTAGAAAATGCCGGAAAAAACTTTGCCAGTAACTTTTTTGTCAATTACTTGCGGCTGCGCGTAAACATGGCTTCTAACAAATGATTCGATGCGCTGTTGGGCTTTGGTACTTTTTAATCTATGTCTTTTATTAATTTATCAGGATGTTGTCGTGTGTCAAAAAATGTAATTATTTCAATTTCTTTTCGTTCGGCTATTATTCTGTAGAAAAATGTTGTTTGTTTTGTTACAACACATTTATAAAGGTTTTTAAATTCCGATGATTTTGGACAGCTGTCAGGTTGATTTGATACTTGTTTAATTTTATCGTTTAGCTTTGAAATAAACATATCACGAGTTTTTAAACCCCATTCTTCCAATAAATATTCGGATAGTTTTAGAAGTTTTGATTCGGCAAGTTCGGATAAAAACACTTTCATTAAGAAATTTTCTTTAAGAACGAGTCGTAGGAAACTCTTTTTCCTTTATCCAACTCCTCAATACCTTGTTTTATTTCGGACTGTTCGGATAGCGATAATTCGTCCCAAAAATCGATATTTTCTTTTTTTACAAAATCAGCTACTTTTTGGATAAATTCAGAATTTTCATTCTCCAAAATTGTTTTTACCAGCTCGAGTTTTGTTTTTTGAATATCCATTATAAAAATTCTTTGTTATTTCAAATATACAAAAAATGTGATTCAGTTCTATTTTTTGTCAATATGAAGACCAACGGTTTTGTGTAAGA
>DATGSA010000224.1:0-3302 GCA_035303085.1 Flavobacteriaceae bacterium | reverse complement strand
TTTTCAGATTGGTAGGAAAGGCATTGCTTCTCGGAATTTCAGGCAGGTAAGTATAGACCGAGTCGTTTTTATCCAGCTGGATGATGTTTTCTTCCTTTGCGTTAGAAAGTCCGTTGGCGCCTTCAAATTCTCCCCAAAGGTTGTCAAAACTGTGGTTTTCCATATAGATCACCACCACGCGTTTTATGTTTTGGATATTTTCGTCAAAACTCTTTTCCTTTTGCTGACAGCCGAAAAGAAAAAAACTGAGGAAAAGAAAGGAAAGCAGCTTGTGTAATTTAGACATCGTTGTTGATTTAGGTTAATGGTGTGAAATTAATACGAAAATACGGGAATAAAGAATTTTTGATCATGAACCCGAAATTCGCAACTAATTTTTAATTCTCATTTTCTCCCCACTTATTCACAAATAATTCAGACTGGCTCATATAAATAGTGGATATATATAATATAAGTGATATTTTATTGATTCGTGGGCTTAAATCCCCTTACCCATAAAATGATACTTCTTACGAGCCAACCCTTTTTTCCAATAAACCCCGGTCTCAGGTTTGATATAGTGGTTTATAGTTTTTATGTGTAAATATTTTTAATATATTTCTCCTTCCGCTCTTAATCCATTTGGCAGGTAGCGTGACGAAATGAAGCGTAAACCGTTTCAGGCGCATGGCCTGCTCAACAAAGGAAATCCTTTTTGATACCAGATGACGCTTTGTGGCGTAGAATAACAGATAGGCAATCGCCTTGGCATAAAAATAAATGGTATTCATTTCCATATTGTCAAATGGTAGATTCGACCAGTTAAAATCATAGTCGAGTTCCTTAAAGTGGTGCTCTCCCTCACAACCTCTCTGGTTATAGAACTCAATACAATTGAGCGGGCTTTTTTCAGTATCGGAAGTGATTACAGCGTAATATCTGTATTTCTGCCTGTCAAATATTGTTTTTTGCCCTTCGATCTCATAACGATACGCGACTACCCTTCTGTCTTTGCCGAGCAGTTTTTCTTCTATAGAGCAAACTTCTACTTTTTTGTGGTTGAGGATAACCGGTTCCCATTCCGTTTCATCCTCCAATGCGTCTAAAAGACGTGTGCTTTGTTCAGCCCTGATATAGTAAACGATATCGTTGTCTTCCAAAAATTCAATAGTAGCTTTCTGATAACTACAGGAATCACTTCTAAAGGCACCCACCTTAATCCCATTGTCCCTGCAATTTTGAATAGCGGTTTTGATAACAGGGAGCTGGTTATATCCTTCGGGCGTGTTGCCATTGCGATTCTGTATGAAAACGGGCAGTTTACCGATACTGCAAACTACAGGATAGTATCCTTCTGACATCTTATAGGTTGTAGCATTGTCAGACTTATTGTTTTCTACAATATGACCGTCATAATCCATCAGATAACTTTTCTCCTTCTTAAACAACCCAAATCGTTTACCTATTGCAGGAAGCAGACGATTAAATTTATGATGTTCATTCATTTGATGTACAACACCTTTTTTAGTCTCAATCTCCGTAGTAGGTTGCTTTAGCTCCTGAAAAGAATATTCAATAGTATCTGCTGAAGCTATTTGAAGGGTAGGATGATCTTGCAATTGCATTTTTAAAATGCTGTTATCATCTAAAACCTCGCCACCGATAAGGTCGGTATAAAACATCTGAGCTAAAATGTCTCCATAGCTGTAAGTCGCTCTGACATTGCGATCTCCTATATTTTCAGAGACTAATCTGTGGAATTTTTGCCGGATAATTTGCTCATGGATAAAATTTATTCCGCCGAAAGATTGGATAAATGTCGATTTTTGTTGAACTTGCATAGGCTGATTTTGGATATTTCAGCAATTTCACTCATTTAGGTGAAATAAACAAATGCCTCTTCCCCTTTATGGGGTGTGATTAGAGGCATTTTGTTTTTATTTGTTGCGAATTGGGGGTTTAAAGTTTATGAACGGGATTTGTAAAAAGCGTCTTAAATTTGTTTTTAAATGACTACTGCTAACACGAAACTAAAGTTGACCGCCGACCAGACTTTTGGGGCCTTTTTTAATGAGGCTCACCTTTTTGGGATCATAGCACCTCAAAAACAATATCAATTGTGCTGGCAGATTAACCGCTTGCTGGGCATGAACTTTCGACTCAATAGCGAACTGGAAGCCCTCATCAAGAAGAAAGAAAAATATTGTTTTTTTCAAATTTATGAATTTACTGAACCAATACGCTATACTTTTCATTATATATATGGGAATCATTACAAAGGGGAGTATTTGATTCCCGAGTTAAAGCATATAGATTATATATGGCTGTTGAAAGGAGATTTTTATCAGCAAGAGGAAATAAATTTGTTGATAAATGATATCCGTAAACTGGACGGAGTACAAATGGTCATGCACTTGCAGGTCTCCGAAATCAAGAGCCGTGCTAATTTGATAATTTAAATTTGTTTTTTATGGATTGGAAAGAAGAAAATAACATGTTGGTCAATACCTTCACTTTCGGTGATTTTAGTGAAGCTTTTGGTTTTATGACGCGGGTAGCAATGCTGGTTGACCGCCTTGACCACCATCCGGAATGGAGCAACGTCTATAACAAAGTAGAAATTAAATTGTGTACCCATGATGAGGGAAACACCATTACGGATAAAGACAGACATCTGGCTGCCGAGATAGATAAGATCGTCAAAAGTTAATTGATTTTAAAGGAGCATTCGGGAAATTGATGGTCCCCGAAATTGTTGTTTATAGCTCCCGGATTTGTATATTTCGGAACCAAACGCGGTGCCCGTGGTCTTGTAATGCAATATGGCCTTTCAAAAATTTACCAAAATATTTTGTGTATTTCTCTCCGTGCCCAAACTTGCTATTGGCAACGAGGTTATTCCACTCCGGAGAGCCTATTTGAATATCTACTACTTCATGTGTATTTATCCAAAAGGTGAGGTGCCCGTCTTTTTGTCTTATTTTCACTTTGTTCCATTCTCCTGCAGGATGAACAAATTCGGGATTACAGGAAACAAGATCATATAAGGAACCGGCCAGATGGGTGTCTTTTTTGTTGTCAGAAGCATCTTTGTTGTCCAATACCTGCATTTCAGGACCGGAGATATAAGTTTTGGGAAATTGACTGCCTTCTTGTACATTGATTAGTATGCCGCTGTTGCCGGCCCGGCTGATTTTCCATTCTAAGTTTAAGATATAATTTTCATAAACTTTGTTTGTAACAAGATCGCCTCCTCCTTTATATTCATGATTTAATGTCAGGAGCCCGTCTTCTACCCGCCAGCAATCATCAGTCCCTTCCTT
>DATGSA010000223.1:0-6170 GCA_035303085.1 Flavobacteriaceae bacterium | reverse complement strand
ATCAAGTCGCTGCTGATCAAACAGAAATGGTGATGTCTTCAGCTTATGGAGAACCACATAAATCCACCAAAACTACTATTCCGTTTTTTAAGAAAAATGAATTTGATTATGCCAGTTTAATCAGTTGGATTAACCCGTCGTTGGCAAAATATGCTTGGCTGATTTTTATCCCCATCGTGATTTTTATTGTTACCGCAGTTTCTAATGGAGCCAACCTCACCGACGGTTTAGATGGACTGGCAGCAGGAACATCAGCCATAGCAGTTTTGGCATTAGCCATATTTGCGTGGGTCTCGGGAAATATAATTTTCTCGGATTATCTCAATGTAATGAATATCCCTAATTCCGGTGAAATGGCCGTTTTTATTACAGCCTTAGCCGGAGCACTAATCGGTTTTCTTTGGTATAACGTATATCCCGCACAAATTTTTATGGGAGATACCGGAAGTTTAACCATCGGAGGCATTATCGCAGTTTTAGCCATTGCGGTAAGAAAGGAATTGCTAATCCCGGTATTATGCGGGGTGTTTTTAGTTGAAAATTTGTCGGTGGTATTGCAGGTGAGCTGGTTTAAATTTACCAAGAAAAAAACAGGAATAGGAAAAAGAGTTTTTTTGATGGCACCCTTGCATCACCATTATCAAAAACTGGGATTTCACGAAAGTAAAATTGTCGTGCGGTTTTGGATTATAGGGATTATGCTGGCTATTATGACTATTGTAACCCTGAAAGTTAGATGAGATGAAAGAGAAATTAGTCATACTTGGGGCAGGAGAAAGTGGAGTCGGTGCCGCCGTTTTGGGGAAAAAGAAGGGCTATGACATTTTTATAACCGACAGTCAAGAAATAAAAGAAAAGTATAAAAAAGTTCTTTTACAACATAAAATCGATTGGGAGGAAGCAAAACATTCAGAAGAGAAAATTCTAAAAGCTGATTTAGTGGTGAAAAGCCCCGGCATCAGCGATGAGATTCCTTTAGTGAAAAAAATTAAAGAAAAAGGAATTCCGATAGTCTCTGAAATTGAATTTGCTTCGAGATTTACCAACGCCAAAATAATAGCCGTAACAGGTAGCAATGGTAAAACTACCGTGGTCAATTGGCTTGCTTATACTTTTAAGAAAGCCGGACTTGGATATGTTTTGGCCGGAAATGTCGGAGATAGCTTCTCGGCTAAAGTAGCCGAATTTCCCAATCCGGATTATTACGTGTTGGAAGTAAGCAGTTTTCAGTTAGACGATATCGTGCAGTTTCAACCCCATATCGCTGTGTTAACTAATCTTACACCCGACCACTTAGATCGATATAATCAAGATTTTAAAAAGTATATCGATGCGAAATTCAGGATTACTGAAAATCAGACTGAAGAAGATTATTTTATATATGATGCCGATGATGAGAGGGTTGCTGAAGAAGTGCAAAAACGAAAAATACAATCAAAAAAAATCCCTTTTTCATTTAGAAATATTGATGGATGGAAAACGGAAATTAAAAACAACGAAATGACAACAACTTTGGAAGATAGAATATTTAGTATTCCTACAGAAAGTGTAGGATTGAAAGGAGAACATAATGCGAAAAATGCCATGGCAGCGTCAACAGTTGCCAATTTGTTGAAAATTAGAAAACAAACCATTAGAGATAGTTTGGAAAGTTTTCATGGCGTGGAACATCGCTTGGAAAAAGTGATGAAAATTAAAAATGTGGAATATATCAACGATTCCAAAGCAACCAACATCAATGCAACTTTCTACGCCTTACAAACCGTTCGCCCTAAAACCATTTGGATTGTTGGTGGAGTAGATAAAGGAAATGATTATACCGAATTGTTGCCCTTGGTCAATGAAAAGGTAAGTGCGATTATTTGTTTGGGAATTGATAATACAAGAATTATAAAAAGTTTCAACAAATGTATAGATAATATAGTCGAAGCCGGATCTATGAAAGAAGCAGTCGGTATGGCATACCAGTTTGCAGAAGAAGGAGATACAGTTTTACTTTCCCCGGCTTGTGCAAGCTTTGATTTGTTTGAGAATTATGAAGATAGAGGCAACCAATTTAAAGAAGCAGTGAGAAATCTATAAACGAGATAATTAAATAAGGACAAAAGTGTCGGGAAATAATAACATACAACTTAAGAATTTCTTTGCAAGACTGAAAGGCGATAAGTCAGTGTGGGCAGCTACTGCTTTATTGGCGGTGTTTTCCTTCCTCCCGATATATAGTGCCAGCAGTAATTTGGCTTATCTATACGGAGATGGAAGCACCATCCAATATCTGTTTAGTCATTTCATTCATATCTTTTTAGGATTCGTGATTATGTTTGCCGTGCATAAAGTGCCTTACCAATATTTTAAAGGGCTCTCTATCATAGGAATCCCAATTATTATCGGATTATTGATTTATACCTTAAGTCAAGGAACTGTTATTCAAGGAGCAGGAGCAAGTCGATGGATTACAATTCCCTTGATCAATAAATCCTTCCAAACTTCGGCATTAGCTACAGTGGTGTTGATGGTGTATGTCGCTCGGTATCTTTCCAAAATAAAAGATAAGGATATCACTTTTAAAAAAAGTATTTTCCCTTTATGGATAATTGTATTTGTTGTTGTCGGTTTAATTCTGCCCGCTAACTTTTCAACCGCTGCCATTACTTTTACAATGGTATTACTGCTGTGTTTTATTGGCGGATACCCTTTTAAATACTTGCTTTATGTAGTGGGAATAGGAATTGCAATCCTCGGTGTTTTTATTTTGTTCACTAAGGCATTTCCTGAAATTATGCCGAATCGTGTGGACACTTGGTCCAATCGTATTGAAAATTATATGGCAGGAGAAAATGCAAAAGATGATTATCAGATCGAAAAATCTAAAATGGCCATTGCCAGAGGAGGAATTACCGGAGTCGGAATAGGAAAGAGTGTGGAAAGAAATTTCCTGCCACAATCCTCTTCAGATTTTATTTTTGCCATTATCGTCGAAGAGATGGGACTGATCGGTGGGTTTGGAGTAATGATAGCTTATTTATGGCTGTTGTTTAGGTTCTTGATAATTTCAACAAAATCCAACAGCATCTTTGGAAAACTTTTGGTGATTGGATTGGGATTACCCATCATTTTCCAAGCTTTTATCAATATGGCAGTTGCGGTACAACTTTTCCCCGTGACCGGTCAAACCCTTCCGCTGATCAGCGATGGAGGAAGTTCGATATGGATGACTTGTGCCGCTATCGGAATTATTTTAGGGGTGAGTCTGAAAAGAGATGAAGCTAAAGAAAAGGAATTAAAAGAAAATGAAGAGGAAAATCCGTTGGAAATCTTAAGTGAAGCGATATGAAAAAACTGAAATTCATATTATCGGGAGGGGGAACAGCAGGGCACATATACCCCGCTATTGCCATCGCGGATGAATTGAAAAAACGGCATCCCAATGCGGAATTCCTATTTGTCGGCGCTAAAGATCGAATGGAAATGCAAAAAGTTCCCGCCGCAGGATACGCAATTAAAGGATTATGGATTTCCGGGTTACAGAGAAAACTGACCGTGAAAAACTTGTTGTTTCCGTTAAAGTTAATCGACAGCTTGCTTAAAGCCAAAAAAATTATCGGTGAGTTTAAACCTGATTTAGCAATCGGAACCGGTGGTTTTGCCAGTGGCCCAATATTGAGAGCTGCTCAAAAAAGAGCTATCCCAACGCTAATACAAGAACAAAATTCTTACGCCGGAATAACCAATAAATGGTTGGCTAAAAACGCATCTAAAATTTGTGTAGCCTATGAAAATATGCAAGAATATTTCCCTGAAGAAAAAATTGTAGTGACGGGAAATCCGGTGAGAAGTGATTTGTTGGAAGTAAACTCAAAACGCAAAGAAGCTATTTCATTTTTTAAGTTGAAAGCTGATCAAAAAACACTCTTGGTTTTGGGAGGAAGCCTCGGCGCAAAACGAATCAATGAAATTACAGCAGCACACGTTGCGTTTTTTAAAAATCGACATGTGCAAGTGGTATGGCAGTGTGGTAAACTCTATTACCAAGATTATTCGAAATATAATCGGGAAACCGACATCCAAGTACATCGGTTTATAGATCGGATGGATTTAGCTTATGCCGCTGCAGATTTGATAATTTCCAGAGCAGGCGCAAGTGCGGTGAGTGAGTTGTGTGTAGTAGGAAAACCCACGATGCTTATTCCATCCCCAAATGTGGCGGAAGACCACCAAACTAAAAATGCGCGTGCTTTAGCTGATAGAAATGCGGCAGTGGTAATTAAAGAAAGTGAGTTAGAAGAAAAATTTAAAAATGAATTAGAAAATATGTTGACTTCCGAAAACAGGGGTAAGCAATTATCCGAAAACATAAAAGAAATGGCGAAGCCGGAAGCAACAAAGGATATAGTTGATGAAATTGATAAATTAATTAACGAGAAGTAAGATGAAACTGTTCAATCACATACAACATATTTATTTCCTCGGAATTGGAGGAATAGGGATGAGTGCGCTCGCCCAGTATTTTGTGTTGAACGGAAAACAAGTGGCCGGATATGACAAAACACCCGGTAAGATGACTGAAAAATTAATTGATTTAGACATAGCGATCAGCTTTGAAGATAACGTCGATCAAATCCCGGAATCATTTGATGATCCGGGAAATACTTTAATAGTTTATACCCCTGCGGTTCCAAAAGATTTGAGGATTTTAGAACACTTTAAATCAAACGGTTTTCAAATCGAAAAAAGAGCGGCTGTTTTAGGGAAAATCACAAAGGAAATCCCCACCCTTGCCGTGGCAGGAACGCATGGAAAAACAACAACTTCTGCAATTTTGGCCCATCTGCTCAAGCAAAGTGGATTTGATATCACTGCTTTTTTAGGTGGAATTGCGGAAAACTACAATTCCAATTTTATCCATGACGGAAAAGATGCTTGCGTGGTAGAAGCAGATGAATATGACCGGTCATTTTTAAAATTACATCCGAAATACGCAGCCATCACCTCGATGGATCCCGATCATTTAGATATTTATGGAAATGTAGAAGAATTGATTAATTCCTTTGAAGAATTTTCAAATAAATTACCTGCGGCAGATAACCTCTTTTATAAGAAAGGACTAAACCTTGAAGGAAATTCAGTCGGTATAGAAATGGAAGCAGATTTTGAAATAAGAAATATCAAAATTCATTCCGGCCGATATCACTTCGACTTAAAACACGATGGAAAAAAGATATCGAATTTTGAGTTTTCCTTACCCGGCCGACATAATTTGATGAATGCGGGAATGGCTTTAGCGATGGCAATATCGTATGGCGCAACTCCAGAGAAATTGAAAAAAGCTTTGCAGTCTTTCAAAGGAGTGGAAAGAAGATTCTCCTACAGACTTAAAACTGGTCGACTTGTGGTAGTTGAAGATTACGCCCACCACCCGGAAGAAATAAAAGCAGTCTATCAAGCTGCCAGAGAAATGTATCCGGACAAAAATATTATGGCTGTTTTTCAACCGCATTTATATTCTCGAACAAGAGATTTCGCGGAAGAATTTGCCACGAGTTTATCAAAATTTGATCAAGTAGTGTTGTTGCCGATTTATCCTGCAAGAGAATTGCCAATCCCCGGGATAGATGCTAAGTATTTGTTGAGGTTGATGTCTGTTGAAAAAAAGAAAATGGCGGATAAAAAGGAATTGCCGGAAACCGTGAAAAATATGCAACCGGAAGTGGTGTTGGTTTTAGGAGCCGGAGATATTGGAAATGAAGTAGAACCTTTATTAAAAGCTTTGAACGATGAAAATTAATCTGAAAATCATACAGGCCGTGGTGGTGTTGGGGATTCTGATTTTCCTCTTTGGATTTTCTGCGGAAAGAAATAATAAGCGAAAACAAGGTTCGATAAATATAGAATATACCAATGCGCAGAACATATTCATAACCGAAGAAGATGTTAGTAACTTGTTGATAGTTAAAGAGAAGCCTGATAGGAAGCAAGTAAAAGATAGTTTAAGTTTGAATGAGATAGAAGAGAGACTAAACTTGAACCCTATGATAGCAGACGCTCAAGTTTTTCAAACGATTAGAAAAGATTTAGGAATAAAAATTACACAACGCGTGCCATTAGCAAGAGTGACCGGTGAAAAACCATTTTATATTGATAAGGAAGGCTGTAAAATGCCTTTGTCTTCT
>DATGSA010000222.1:0-3399 GCA_035303085.1 Flavobacteriaceae bacterium | reverse complement strand
AATGAACAAGTCAAAACAAAGGATCTTATCAAGTCTGTAAACGTCATTAAAAATGAGGATTCAGGTGGCAGCGAGAAATGATTCTATATTAAACTTGGTTTACATGTCTCCTGAAGGAAGGCAAGCTTATCCCGGCATTTTTGCCAACACATCTTGAACACTTCTGTCCTTATTGCTTTTAAAAGCTTATAACCACGTGGAGGCTGTTCCATTCCATCTAAAATACCTTGCACTTTTTTAGCAGCACTTCCCAAATCAGATTCAAAAGTATTGGCTGTAACCGTCATAAAACGATTGGGCCCTTTACGATTCACTTGTCCGGGTTGTTTGTTGAGCTGTATATCGGCTACATCATCTAAGATAGGGCTGGAACTTCCCGGTTTTAAAGGAATGTTGCGTAAATCATTAAGGGAGTTTACCACATCTTCAGGAAACTGAACTTGTACTTGAAACACTAATCCTGAATTGGGATCTACCCATAAATTTTTATCGACATATCTCGAGGAGGAGGTCGCCGTGGTTAAAGCTGAACTTACTTCTGGCAATTCCAAGCCCAGTTGTCCTACGCGTTCTCTATCGATTTCTATCGCAATACTCGGATAATCTATCGGTTCGTTAAGATGAACATCGGTGAGGTAATCTTCTTCCCGTAAATTATCACGAATTTTTCCGGCATAATCTTTTATTTCATTTAAATCCTTTCCTAAGATTTCGATGGCAATTGGCGTGTCATAACCTTGTCCCATAATCTTTTCAACCAATTCCATCGGTTCAAAAGTGAAATTCAACTCCGGGAATTTTTCGTTTAAACTATTTCGAATTTTCTTTTTAAAATCGCCGACAGGTTGATTAAAATCATCGGGAAGAGAAAATTGGAAAACAGCATCGTGAGAGCCGGTATTAAAGAGAAAAATCCCATTAATTGGTGTGTTGGGAGAATGCATACCCACCATCGCTGAAGTTACTTTTAATTTTTGGGGAGCTATTTCTTCATTGATATGATCTTCAACAGCCATGACATACTCTTCTGTTTTATCCAGTGCCATTCCTTCTTCCCCCGTAATTCTTATCTGCAAGTCTTTTGAATCGCTTGGAGGAAGAATGTCGGTTCCTATAAAAGTGAAAAGTACTCCTGCTAATGCTAAAGCACCAACAATATAGGAGATTAAAATTCCATATCGGTATTTCTCCTTCTTCTCGATGAAGTTGACATATCTATTTTTGAACTTATCAAACTTCGTTACTTTTTTGTTTTTATATTTTTCCGGATTGTGCTTCATAATCCAATTGGCCATCACAGGTACAAATGTTTGTGAAGCCAAAAAAGAAGCGATCATCGCTGAACCTACTGCAATAGAAAGCGGCATAAACATGTCTTTGGGAATACCGACCATCATTAGAGAAGGCGTCAATACAGCCAGAATACTCAGTAAAATCAGTAATTTTGGAACCGATATTTCAAATAATGCATCGATAATGGCTCTGGGTTTACTTTTGTCTTTTTCAAAATGCTGGTGAATATTTTCAATGGTCACCACCGTTTCATCGACTAAAATCCCAATGGATAATGCCAAACCGCTCAAGGTCATGATATTGATGGTTTGCCCCATTAAATAAAGCATAATTACTGCAGATAACAGGGATATCGGAATAGTGAGAATTACGATAAGCGCGCCACGTCTATCTCCTAAAAAGAGCAAAACCATCAGTCCGGTTAAAATTGCTCCTAATATTCCTTCAGACATCAAATTGGTCAACGCGTTTTCAATATAAGAGGATTGGTCAAAAACAAAATCCATTTTTACATCTTCCGGCAGGTTATCCCTTAACATCGGCATGTTGTTTTTAAGATTATTAATCGCAGACAAAGTCGAAGCTGAAGCTTTTTTAATAACCGGTAGATATACTGTTCTTTCCCCATTCACCATTGCATATCCTGTTGTTTTATCGGCCTGATCAACTACATTGGCTATATCTCTTATATAAACTGTTGGACCAGAACCGGATTTTATAGGCGTGTTCATAAAATCTTCACTATCTCTAAGCAACGTATTTGAAGGAGCCATAAAATTGACATCCCCTATTTGCACATTTCCATCCGGAGAAGGGAAGTTATTTTTACTTATTGCCGTCATTACCTCTTCTGGGGTCAACCCATGAGCTCTCATTTCTTTTGGATTAATATTGGTTACCATGGTTCGGTTATTTCCTCCAAAAGGTGCTGTTCCGCTAATCCCACCAATAGTCACAAAAGCCGGTCTAATTCTACTGACAACCAAGCTCTGGATTTCCCCTATAGAACGCTGCTCGCTTTCAAATACTAATTGACCAATCGGTTGTGCACCGGCATCAAAACGAACCACTTGCGGAGGAACGGCTCCCGGTGGTAAAAAGGCCATTGCTCGAGATACTTGTGTTGCCACATCAGCTTGAGCTTGTGCCATGTCTGTGCCCGGATAAAAGGTAAGTTTCATCAAGGACAAACCCTGAATACTTTTAAATTCCAGGTTTTCAACTCCGTTTACAAATACCAAAACTCTTTGAAATTGATTGGACATAAACCCATCCATGTATTCAGGAGACAACCCTCCATAAGGAGTTGCGATATAAATTGCAGGAGCTTCGACTTCCGGGAAAACATCCACCTTAATTTTGTTGATGGCAAGTACTGAGAAATATATAATAGCAAGCACTGCCACGATGGTTGCTATGGGTTTTCTTAAGGCTAATCTAATCAGCTTTTTCATTGTTGTTTCTTGTTTTCTTTATTAGTTGAATACTGTGGTTAATACGGAGAAATCTGCTTGGGAATAAGCATAAGCGTTCCAATAGTTCCAATAATCGTAATAAGCTTTTAAGCGTGATTTCTCTGTAAACTGAAGGGTTTGCTGAATTTGCAACAAGGTTGCCAAATCTATAATTCCACTTTCATAACGCACTTTAAAAAGCCGATAAGACTCACTTGCTGCAGCGTAAGCTTCTTCAGCATCTTCAATCTCTTCAAGAGACTTGTCGATATGATAGAGCAAAGAGTTTTCACGTTCTTCAAGATGTCGCTCTACTGCAGTTTCTTCTTCTTTTATACGAATTTGTTCCTGTTGATTTAATCGCTTTTTTACACCATGATCATAAAATGAACTAATATCCCAAGTCATTCCCACGCCTACTAAATAGTTGTTGATCGGTAATTCATAACTGTCTTTCCATTGGCTTCCTTGATCACTAAAACCAACTCCGCGAAACATCCCACCGGCCAACAATGAGATGTTAGGAAGAACTTGGTGAGTAATGTTTTTTTCCTGAATTTCCAGCCGTTCTTTTTCTTGCTTTTTGGCTTCGAGTAAGGGGTGGCTTTTTTGCTCCACTTGAACTAAGTTGTCGTTTAATGTTGACAAAAAC
>DATGSA010000221.1:0-7473 GCA_035303085.1 Flavobacteriaceae bacterium | reverse complement strand
AACACCTGCATCAAACCTTTTTTCTGGGTTTGAAAAGCGGATAATTTATTTTCTAATAACTCGATTTCCTTGTCAGCAGTAGTGAGTACTCCGGCAATGGCGGTTTGGACTTTTAGATTAGGGAGCTTTAATTTAAACTTTTCCAAATCTCCTTTTTGAACATTAGGTAAACCCGAACCGACTCTTAAAACCATTATTTTTGGTTGATTGTGTTTTAAAATATTATACAAGAATCTTTTGATTGCCCTTTCTTTATATTCGTTTACAGCATAACAATGTCCGCCAAGCCAAAAATCTACATTAATAAAATTGACATATCCACAAGAATTTCCACCTTCACTAATAATTATCGTATTACTTTTACAATTTGATTTGTTGGTAAAACCTGATGGAGTAATACCCCCACTGTATGATGGATATTTGTCAAAGTCATTTAGTTTTTTTCGATTAAGTTGCTTTCCCTTTTTTATATTAGCTATATCCTTTAATCTCACTTCCTCCCAATCCTCCGTAAAATCCTCTTTCTCTTTAGCTTGAATTAACTCTCCATTCTCCACTTTCAACTTTCCACTAAAAAACCCTTGCATCAATCCTTTTTTCTGTTCTTTTTTGGATTGGATTAAGGCGGTGAGTTTTTCAATGCCTTTATCCCAAGTGCTTAGGCAATCGGCAATGGCTTTTTGCTCGGGGAGCGGGGGGATGGGTGTTGAAATTTTTTCTAAATCTGATTGACCAATATTCACTCGAACGGCGCCTTGGCCTTTCGAAATCATTTGTTTTCTAACATCAGGATTTCGAAAGATGTACTTTTTAAATGCATTCAAATAAAAATCTTTGATGAATCTCCCTCGAATTACAAATCCTCCAAATACAGTTGGATAATCATCTAAATAAACACTTGATAAAGCAATTTCTTCCTGCGTCTCTGAAGTTCGGTTAAACAAGATATCTCCTTTTTCAACTTTATACCTTTCAAACTGCTTTTCAGTTATCTCTACTTCTCCAGGGATTTCTTCGTTTGTCAAACTCAAATTAGTGATAACTTCTAAAACATTGATGAATTTTACTCCTTTGCCATAATCTTTTTTCGAAGCATTTACACCATTTTTAAACTCTAAAAAATCTCCAAAGTTCTTCACCACCCACTCCTCCGGGATAATTCCTATAGGTGTTTTTTTATAGCCGGGTTTTATAGTTAGATTTTTAGTTTCTTTAATCATAATTTTTCTTTTGTCATTATTTCCAAACAACAACTTTTGATATTTTCATTATAGTTAGTATAAAAAAGAATTGTTAGGTCCTTAAATCTCCATTCTCGAAACACCTCATTAAATCCTTTTTTCTTAATCGTAAACATTCCTCGGCCATTTTTATCAAATCCAAATAAATCATATAGTTTACCAATTAAAAGTTTAATTTCTTTAAGCATCATTTGGTCAACATTATTGGTGCGTTCACAAAACAGAACTATAGAATTATTCTTACACAAAATTCGATTAAAATAATTGAAAAAAGGATATTGACACTGCAGGACGGAAAAATCTTCTATTTTTTTAAAAATCAATCCATTTTGCAATTCATACATCAAAGATTCTTCAAGTTTTTTTACAGATCTCTCTTCTTGTTGTAGGAAGTTTATTTTCTCACTTAGGAATTCTTCAATTGTAAGAATTTTAGTTTCAATATTAAAATACTTGTAAGTTATATGTGCTTTCATAGCCAAACCTTTGTCGTTCGTTACTAAAAAGTCTGAAAAAGACGCATACCAGGCATGGTCTGCATCTGTTTGATTACTTGCAAGAGCTTGTGTCTTTCTTAAAGGCTTATCTTTAGTTATGTTATACATTTCCAATGAAGCAAAAAACAGTGTAAACTTATCATAATTATTATATCCATCCACTGCGTTAAAAACACCCTCCATCATTCCAGTAAAAGTTTCTCCATAAAAAACTTCACTGAACTTTTCATCATATTTTTCTTTCCATTTTTCAAAGCTATAGTTGTCACTATTCGAGTATTCTTCCATCAGTCTTTTCATCTTTTTGACTTCTTCTTTATCGAACAGCAACTTGTTTCCTAATTGGAGATAATCTTTTAACGTGTTATTTTCTCCTTCCGGAAGGTATAGTTTGTACTTTTCAAATAATTCTATATCTTTCTCTGTCTTTAAAGATTCTCGTACACTTGGCATTTTAAGATTTAATAAGCCTTCTAATAAGGATTTAAGCATTCCACGGAAAGGCTCTTCTATATCTTTTAAAAGATTTTGTATTGTTTGATCTATATCAATCTCTTTTTCATGATTCAAATCATAAAAAGACTCCATTGGTTTTGCCAGATAAATCTCTGTTTCTTTCTTGATGGAATTGTAAAAGAAATAATTGTCTTCAACATACTCCTCCATTAGTATTAAATCTTCATTCCAATATGATTCATCAGAATTAGCTAAATCATTATGATGCGCTGTTGAATAAGTAAAAACCATTTTTCCTTTAAGCTCATCCATAAGCTCTTTTAACTCAGGTATAAAATTGCCTTTACCTGGCTTAATTGATGAATATATATTTTTATCACAGTAGATTCTCAACACAACCTTCTTCGTTTATTTCTGTTTCTGCTCCATTATATTTAAGTCCACTTTTTTGACGTCGCATTTTGCGACTTCAAGGCATCTCAATCATCTTCAGTTATTCGAAAAATTAGAATAACTGAAATCATTTATTTAAACTCGTATAAAAACTCACTTGTTTAAATTTCAGTTGTTAAGTAATCCTGAACAACTGCTTTTTCAGTAGTCAAGGAATACTTGACAACTGGTTATTAACTCTTCAATAATAATTTTATCAACCCAACCATTTTATCTTTTTCTTCGGGTTTTGATTCGGCAATTAAAATGGTTAAAGTCGTAAGCGTTTGAGCTGATATTTGTTTTCCAAAATCCATTTCTGCTTTTTGAAGTAACCAAATAAAAGAAAATGCCCCACTGCGCTTGTTACCATCGTTAAAGGGATGATTTTTCACGATAAAATACAATAAATGAGCAGCTTTTTCTTCAATAGAAGGATAAGCATCTTCCCCGAAAACCGTTTGAAAAACCGTAGCGAAAATTCCCTCCAAGACCCCTTCTCTTTTCTCCTGCCCAAAGAGTTCGGTCGCTTCTCCTTTATAGATCAGTTCTTTTTTTAATCTTTTTAAACCATTATGCAACTCTTTTCCTGAAAGTTCAATTTCTATCTGAGTTCCACGTTTGGGAAATTTTTGGTTATCGAATTGTTCTAAGGAAAACCAGGTATCAGAAAAATCTTGAATGAGCGACAAAACATCTTGGGAAGCCACAATTTCATTGTCCGTTGTCAAACGTTTTAAGGTTTCTAATGTTTTTACAAACTCTCTTTTGTTTTCTTGAATTCGTTTTTCATTAATGGCATAACCCTTTACGAGATAATCTTTTAAACGTTGGGTAGCCCACTGGCGGAACTGAGTGCCACGTATGGATTTGACACGATATCCCACGGAAATAACAACATCAAGATTGTAATACTTAATCTTCCTTTCTACATTTCTCTTTCCTTCTTTTTGAACTGTCAAGGATTCCTTGACAGTTGCCTCCTGTTCAAGTTCTTTTTCCTTAAAACAGTTGTTTATATGTAAACTGATGTTTTGTTTGGTCTGATCAAATAACGACGCCATTTGATTTTGAGAAAGCCATACCGTGTCATGGTCAAATTCTACTTGGATTTCAACTTTGCCATCTGACGTTTTATAGATTTCTACAGATTTATTCATTTTTTATCGTTAATTACTCATTGTTTCCATTTGTCTTTTCGGGCAAGCGCGATCAAAACTCCAACTTCTCCAAATACCCTTTTATTTCCTCTTGCACATTATCGCAGATTTTTTTTTAAAAATTTTCAGTTAGTGAAAAATTAAATCTTTTTATTGTAAGTCCTCCCTTTAAACTTTATAAACATTAATTCTTTGTAATACAAATCTGTATGTCCAATTCATAAATCCAAACCATTATTTAATTGTTCCAATAAAGATGATTTGGCCTGACTAATAATAGCATCCCTTTCTTCATTCATGGGCAATTCTCCATATTTAAATTCTTTAGTCCATTCCGGGGAAATAATTTTAAACCTTTTTTCTTCAAACAACACGTGGAAACTAAAAGTCCATTCTGATATCTTTATCTTCGGATTTTTAGGGTCAGTAAACTTATATTGAAACCACATGGATTTAGCATTTTGAATAAAGTCCAGTATTTGTGGATTTGTAGATTTTCGCTGTATGCTATTGAGATGTAATCCTCCTTTATAATCATTGGTTTTAGAAATTAAACTCCAATATTCTCTTTGCGTAAAAAGATTTTGAGCCCTATTGATAGCCCCGGTAAGACGTTGTACCAAAGGAAAGAAGAAAAACTCCAATATGTCCCATACCTCCTTTTCTGAAAACTTAGGGGATTTATCTTTTCTGGATATTTTTCTTTCAAACAAGGCTAATTCTTTTTCAAAGTCTTCGTCTTCTTCAACACTTTCACCTTTAGCAGCTTTTATGGAAGTTTCCAATGACCAAATCAATTGATTGGCTATAAACGCTATAAATGGCTCAAGGTTTCCTGCATCAGCAATATGCAAAGCATTTAAGTAATCTGCCTTTTTTTTGGATTTAATGATTATTGGAGGAAAATCATTTTTCAAAAGGACATAATTCAGCAATAGTCTTGATACGCGACCATTGCCATCATCGAAAGGATGTATGCGCACGACTTTATAATGCAACAACGCTGCGAGCTTTACTGGATGAGTGGAGTCTTTATTTTTCCGATACCAATGCATCAAATCTCTCATTAAAATAGGTGTATCGGTTGGTGAAGCATAATGAAAAATCTCTCCGTTAGGCAATATTACAGAATTGCTGAATTGCTTATAATCTCCAATTAATATTTTGCGTCTCGTGGACTGCCCATCTTCGGTTATAGCTTCTTTCCAAAATGGCCTAACAAGAATTATTTGATTTAAAGTTTTAATATCCTGTTCTGTCAAAATTCTTTCCTTGTCCTCAGCCCAAGTATTAATCAACTTAAAAGCTACGTCATGAGCCTTCATTTCCTCATACTCCCTAAGGGTATGGTTTCCAGTTGTGTTATCAAAAACCAGAAGCAGTTCCGTCTCTCCATAAGTCAGCGTGTTACCTTCCAAATGATTGGAATTATAGTTGAATTCCAATCTGATTTTTTTATCCAGCCTTCTTTTATCTTCAGAACTCATTGGCATCAATCCAGCTAATTCTGTTTTCAATTGGTCAACCTTTTTGATTGCTTCTTTCATAATGAATTCATTTTCAGTTTATATCCCGTAATATTGTATTAAAAATATCCATCCTACCCAATATTAATCATTTTCGCTAACATCTGCCTTTTTCTAATCTTTGTTGTTCTAAAAATCCAACTTCTCCAAATACCCTTTCATTTCCTCTTGCACATCCGCCAGTTCTTTTTCTAAATCATTAATTTCTTCCTTTACCGCTTTCATATCCACCGGCGGTTCCGGCTCAAAGGTGTCAACATAGCGCGGAATATTCAGGTTAAAATCGTTTTCTTCAATCTCTTCAAAAGTAGCAACATAGCTGTATTTATCTTCCAAAACACCGAGTTCTACCTCTTCTGTAACAAATTTCTCATAAGTATCTACGACTTTTTTAATGTCCTCTTCTCGCAATACATTTTGATTGGTTCCGCTTTGGTAATGTTCGCTGGCATCGATGAATAAAACGTTTGTATTTTCATTATTCGTTCTTTGCTTATTAAAAATCAAAATCGATGCTGGAATTCCCGTTCCGAAAAACAAATTAGCCGGTAAACCAATTACGGCTTCCAATAGATTTTCTTTGATTACCTGCTCTCGGATTTTCCCTTCGCCTCCACTTCTAAACAATACGCCGTGCGGAACGACCACGCCCACTTTTCCTGTCCCTTCTTTTGCCGATTCAATCATATGCGTTACAAAAGCCCAATCGCCACGACTTTTTGGAGGAACACCACGCCAGAAACGATTAAACGGATCGTTATCAGATTCTTCCTTTCCCCATTTCTTTAAAGAAAACGGTGGATTAGCAACAACCACATCAAACTTTTCTAAACTATTACTGCTCTCTAAGTGCAAAGGATTTCGGATGGTATCTCCCCAACGAATACTGGCATTATCAAAACCGTGCAAAAACATATTCATCACGGCCAATGCCCAAGTGCTTCCGTTATTCTCCTGTCCATAAAGTGCGACGTTTCGACTAAGCTCAACGCTGGCGTCTTTACTTCCTACTTGTTGTGCCGCCTTAATCAATAACGAACCCGAACCACAAGTGGGGTCATAGATTTTTGAACCTTCTTCCCCTTTGGTCAATTTCGCCAAGAGCAAAGAAACTTCGGATGGCGTAAAGAATTCCCCCGCTTTCTTTCCGGCATCACTGGCAAAATTAGCGATAAGGTATTCATACGCATCCCCGATAGAATCTTTGTTGGCCAAGTGAGAAGGCATCAAATCCAATTCACTAAAATCAGCCAACAACTGTTTTAATCGTGCGTTTTTATCTTTTTCACTGCCCAGATTAGAGCTGTTAAAAGAAATGTTCCTAAATACTCCCGAACCGCTATCGCTGGTCAATTTCGAACGGTTGGCTTCTTCCAAATCTGCCAAAGCAACATCGATTAAAGATCCGATATTGGGTTCATTTCGCTGTGAATAGAGGTAGTCAAAAGAGCTGTTCTCCGGAATAATAAACCGTTCGGCTTGCATCGCACGTTCTATTCGCGCTTCATTGCCATCATAACGCTCGGCATACTCCTTCCGTTTCTCTTTGTTGACATCACTGATATATTTGATAAACAACATCGTAAGGATGTAATCTTTGTATTGCGAAGGGTCGATTACGCCACGAAAAGTATCGCAGGCACTCCAAACCGTTTTATTGATATCTTGCTGTTTTAACTTGCTCATTTTTTACTGGTTTTAAATAATAGGGATTGAACGTATTGTTCTTTTTTTGAAATTAATTTTTGGGTAAGGTCTTTTTCTTTATTAAAAATGTCGTACATCGCTGTAATCTCCTTCTGAATAGACATTTTCGGTAAATTTATCTGTATTTCACCCAATTTTTTCTGACCGATATAAGGCATTCTACTTGAGCCTTGTTGTAATTGTAAAAACTCTTGTTGTGTATTCGGATGATTTAAAAACCACCTTAAATAATCCGGATTTACCTTTTTAGTATCCGGCTTGATCAGAATAAAACTATTGGAAGCCACATAAACATCTTTAGATGCAGGCAACTTGAAAGCATTAAACTTCAAACGTGTCGAAAAAAGAACGTGGTCTTTTTCAACAATATATTTTTCTCTGACTGCATTTTTATCCACTTCCGCAGAAGGCTGGATTAGATCAAAATTTTCATCAAAATCCTTTATTCCAAGCA